>NZ_CYTY01000002.1:257085-257861 GCF_001298995.1 Achromobacter sp. 2789STDY5608615 | reverse complement strand
CCAGCGGCGCCGGTCTTATGCTTCCTGGCCGTAGCCGAAGGGCCAGCGGCGGCGGGTGGGTTCGGGCTTGGCGGTGTCTTCTTGCATGTTTTTCTCCGTGTCGTGCATTTCCGGGGAAATTCTATTTCCCCAGATGTAACAGCATTGCAAGGGATCGTTAGCACTCGCTCGGCGCGGGAGCCGGGGCGGGACGCCGTTCCCTGAACAGGCCCTAGTCGGCCGCGAACAGCGTGACCTGGCGCTCGAGCGCGTAGGTGGCCCGGTAGCTGGCGGGCGTGGCGCCGCGGTCGATCAGCAGCAGGCCTTCGCGCTCGGCGGCGGCCAGGACCTCGCGCAGCTTCTGGCCGCCTTCGAGGCCGGTGGCTTCGCACAGGCGGTCCAGGGGCAGGTAGTCGCCGTTCTTGACGCCGGACAGGCGCGGAAAGGCGCTGAGCCAGATGCTGCGGCTGGGCGGGGAATTGATCAGACTGGTCATGGGGCGGGGTTCCCTTGCGGTCGGATAACTGTATGGATGAACAGTATATCCGAACGTCGGACCGATTCCCGTCGGGAATGTCGCATCGTTGCGGGTCTGGGGGGAACGCTAGCCTGCCGCGCCGGTATGGGCCAGCAGGCAGGCCACCAGCGCGTCGAAGACCGTCTTGCAGCGGGGGCTGGCGCGCAGGTCTTCGTGCATGGTGATCCAGGTGTCCAGCTGGAACGCGGCCTGGGCCGGCAGCACCCGCACCAGCTGCCTGTCGCGGCGGGCCAGCGCCACCTGGCAGACGCCGATGCCG
>NZ_CYTY01000002.1:232052-256807 GCF_001298995.1 Achromobacter sp. 2789STDY5608615 | reverse complement strand
ATGCGCACGGCGATGTCGGCCTCGCGCAGCAGCAGGTTCTGCACGCGGTTGGTGGGCGCCAGCTCGATGGTCAGGCGGGGGTGTTCCTGGCGCAGGCGGGCTAGCGCCGGGGGCAGCACTTCGATGCCGATGACTTCGCTGGCCGAGACCCGCACGGTGCCGGCGACGCCCGGGCCCTGCGCGGCGGCCGCGCGTTCCAGGGCGGCGGCGTGGCTGTGCATGGCTTCGGCGTAGCCGCGCAGCGACCGGGCCGCGTCGGTGGCCAGCAGGCCGGTCTGCGAGCGGGTGAACAGCACCTGGCCCAGGGCGCGTTCGAGCGCCGCGATGTGGCGGCCGACTGTGGGCTGGGTGATGTCGAGCGCGCGCGCGGCGCCGGACAGCGAGCCCTCGGCGAGCACGGCGAGAAAGCTGCGGTAGAGTTCCCAGCCGATCGGTTTGGTCATGCATAAATGTATAGCTGCGAGGCTGAGTTCGGCAATTTATTTTGTATGGTCGCGGCGCCAGAATGAACGTCATGGATTCACGGGAGATGACCATGACGACGATCGAATCGAGCCGGCCGGGCACCGCGCTGGTGCTGGGCGCCACCGGTGGCGTGGGGGGGGCGAGGCGGCGCGCCAGCTGCGTGACGCGGGCTGGGGCATCCGCGCCCTGGCGCGCGGGCTGGAAACCGAGACGGCGGCGCGCGACGGCATGACGTGGCTGCGCGGCGATGCCATGAACCGCCAGGACGTGGCGCGGGCGGCGCTGGGGTGCGAGGTGATCGTGCATGCCGTCAATCCGCCGGGCTATCGCCGCTGGGGCGAGCTGGTGCTGCCGATGATCGACAACACCATCGCGGTGGCGGTCGCGCAGGGCGCGACGATCGTGCTGCCGGGCACGATCTACAACTACGGGCCGGACGCCTTTCCGTTGCTGCGCGAGACCTCGCCGCAGCAGCCGCTGACGCGCAAGGGCGCGATCCGGGTCGAGCTCGAACGCCGCCTGCAGGTGGCCAGCGCGCAGGGCGCGCGCGCCGTGGTGTTGCGGGCGGGTGATTTCTTCGGGCCGCGCGCCGGCAACAACTGGTTCTCGCAAGGGCTGGTCAAGCCGGGACGGCCGCTGCGGCGGGTGAGCGTGCCGGGGGCGCCCGGCGTGGGGCATCAATGGAGCTACCTGCCGGACGTGGGCCGGACGCTGGTCGAACTGCTGGGGCGGCGCGAGGCGCTGGCGCCGTTCGCGACGTTCCACATGGCGGGGCATTGGGATGCGGACGGCACGCGGATGGCCGAGGCGATCGTGCGGGTCGCGCGCCGGCATGGGGCCGCGCCGCGGGTGGGCGCGTTTCCGTGGGGACTGCTGTGGCTGGCGGCGCCGTTCTCGGAGACGCTGCGCGAACTGATGCAGATGCGCTACCTGTGGCGCCAGCCGCTGCGCATGGACAACGCGCGCCTGGTCGGGGTGCTGGGCGCCGAGCCGCACACGCCGCTCGACGTGGCGGTGGAGGCGACGCTGCGCGGACTGGGGTGCCTGCCCCAAGCGCTGCCGGCGATGCCCGCCACGGCTTGACGCGGGCTCCGGCGCGCGCGGCTTGCTGGCGCCGGACCGCGCCATGCACAATGGCGCCACGCGGCCGTTTGCAGCGCCGCGGGAGCGCCCGATGCCTGATTTGCCCTTTCCCGCCACGCTGGACGCCAGCGAACGCGTGACCATTGCCCACGGTTCCCACCGCGCCGAGTTCGCGCCGGGCGGGGGCGGACGCCTGACGCGGCTGTCGACTGGCGAGCATGACTGGATCGTGCCGCTGGCCGAGACCGGCTGGCCGCCGGCGCAATGGCCGCGTGCCGGATCGTACCCGCTGACGCCGTACTCGAACCGGGTGCGCGATGGCGTGTTCGCCTTCGAGGGGGCGCGCCATGCGCTGCAATCGTTGCCGGGCCGGCCGCAGGCGATCCATGGCGGCGGCCTGTACCAGGCCTGGCAGGTGCGCCACGCGGCCGACGACGCGGTCGACCTGGTGCTGCAGCAGCCGGCCGGCGTGCTGGGCTGGCCCTGGCCGTATGAATGCGTGCAGCGCTACCGGCTGGATTCGCGCGGGTTGTCGCTCACGCTGCTGATGATCAACCAGGGCGAGACGCCGATGCCGTTCGGCTGCGGCATCCATCCGTATTTCACCGCCACGCGCGTGGCGCTGCACGCGCGGCGCATCTGGCCGACCGACGCCGATGGCCTGCCCGGCGCCAGCCAGACCACGCACGTGCGCGAGCTGGGGCAGTCGGCCGAAGGCTGCGATACCTATCTATCGCAGTGGGGCGGACGCGCCACGCTGCACTGGCCGGACGGGCACGAACTGGCCTTGCACGCCGATGCGGCGTTCGCGCACCTGGTGGTCTACACCGCGCCGGGCTCGGATTTCCTGTGCGTGGAGCCGGTGACCAACGTGGCCGATGCCTTCAATCTGGCAGCGGCGGGCGAGACCCGCACCGGGTTGCAGGTGCTGGCGCCGGGCGAGCGTTTCAGCGCGACGCTGCTGCTGGCGCTGCGGCCGCCGCGCGGCGCGCGTTGAGGCGGGCCAAGGCCGGCATTGAGGCAGGCGCGCGCGCCGCTGGCAACGGCCGGACGCTCCGGCGATAATCCGGCAAAACCCAATCCAGGAGTCGTTACGTGAAAAAGCTCAGCACCGAACAATTGCAGGCGGCCGCCGAGACGCTGCGCCGGGTGCAGGCGAGGCTGGCCCGTTCGGGCAGCCTGCCGCTGGAGCCGACCATCTACGCCAGCGCCAAGGGCTTCCGGCGGACCGTGCCCGACTATGTCTGGTCGTGGCTGTCGGGCCTGCTGGCGCCGCACAAGAGCCTGTCGGCCTGGATGGACGCGCACCAGCCGGGCTGGCGCGACGGCAAGACGCCGGCCGCGGCGGTGTATGCCCGCACCGAGAACGGCTGGTTCGCGTGGCTGATCGCGCAACTGGAAGACGAGATCCGCGATCCGCACGCCCGCGCCAAGCGCGACGGGAACGCCTGATCCGGGCCGGGAGGCCTGGCAAGGACGCTGCGCGATTGCGGACGGCCATGTCCGTACTCTCGCGCCCGCCGGCCTCTTTTTCGCGGCGTCGCGCCGGGCCATAGTGTTGCCTGTTTTTCACCGCAGGAGCCGACATGGCCTTTCCCGTTTCCGCCACCTTCAAGCCCGCGCCGGATGGCACGGTATTCATCGTCAATGTGATCCACGCCCATCCGGGCCGGCAGGAGGACGCCTTCCAGGCGATCCAGGACGTGGTGCATTACGTCGCGCGCACCAAGCCGGGTTTCCTGTGGAGCAACCTGGCCAAGAGCACGGACGGCAAGACCGTGGTGAACATCGAGGCGATCTCGGGGGCGGGCAAGGTGGACGAATTCTTTTCCGATCCGGTGTTCCTGGAGAAATTCCGCAAGCTCGATGCGGTATCGACCAGCGAATTCCACACCTATCAGGTCGACGACCTGGTGTTGCCCGGGCTGCCCGCGGCCTGAGCCGGCCGGGGCTGCGAAGCGGGCAGGCGCATGGCCTGCCAACGGCCGGCGGCGGCGCTGCGCCATAGCCATTCGCAGGGCCCGAGCGCGTAGCGCCGCAGCCACCAGGCGCTGGCCAGGGCCTGGACGATGAACAGCAGCACGCCCAGCGCCAGGATGCGAGGCAGGCTGGCGACGGGCCCCAGCCCCAGGCCGACGCCGTAGAACAGGCTGATCGCCAGGAGGCTCTGGCCCAGGTAGTTGGTCAGCGCCATGCGGCCGACCGGCGCGAAGCCTGCCAGGAGGCGGCGCGCCCGAGGCCGCTGGAACAGCAGCACGAAACCCGCCATATAGCCCAGCCCCAGCGCCAAAGACGCCGCGCTGCGCACGATGCGCGCCAGGTCGCGCCCCGGCCCGCCGGACCACCAGCCATCGGCGAACAGGATGGCGCCGTCGCGCAGCAGCACGAAGGCGCTGGCCGGCACCCCGACGAGCAAGGCGGCGCCCGCCAGCCGGCGCCAGGCGGCCAGATGCGCCGCCGGGTCGAGGAACAGGCCGGCGCGGCCCAGCGCCGCGCCGATCATCAGGCGGCCCAGCACGAAGATGAGCAGGCTCCAGTTGGCGATGCGCATGCGCAGGTCGTAGTCCAGGTTGGCGGCCCAGGCGCGCATCAGGTCTGGCGCGCTGAAGGCCGACAGCGCGGCGGCGGTGGCCTGCGCCGAGGGCACTTGCGGCGGCAGCGCCAGGCGCGCCCACGGCAGCAGCAAGGGTCAGGCGAACAGCGCCAGGGCCGCGCCGACGATCGCCAGCCGCCGGGCGGACCATCCGGCCAGAGGCAGCATCAGCAGGCCCAGCAAGGCGTAATAGCGCAGGATGTCGCCCCACCACAGCAGCCACGCGTGCAGCAGGCCGATGGCCAGCAGCGCCAGCAAGCGCAGCGCGTGACGCCGGCGGCGGCCTGGCGCCAGCGGCGCCGGACCCAGCTGCAGCGCGAAGCCGACGCCGAACAGCAGCGCGAACAGGGTGGCGGCCTTGGCATCGACCAGCGCCGCCATCAGCCATTGTGCGGCGATGTCGGCCGGGCCGGCGCCGGCCGCCGCCGGCAGGAAGTCGTGGAGCGAGAAGGCGCGCAGGTTGGCCAGCAGGACGCCCAGCAGCGCGGCGCCGCGCAGCGCGTCCAGCACCTCGAGCCGGGCCGGCGCGCCGGCGCGCGGCGGCGTTGCCGCGGAGGATGCCATGCCTATTTGACGAGGATGGCGCGGCCTTCGACGAATTGCGCCGTGGTGCTGTTGCTGGAGATCTGGCCCGAGTCCTTGTTGTAGGTGATGTCGGTGCCGGTGGTGCGCGCGCCGTTGCCTGTCAGCAGCACGCCGTTGGCGCCCAGGCTGGCGGCCTGCTTCTTCAGTTCCTCGATGGCGTATTCCATCGATTCCTGGGCGGTGAGGCCGGCCGAGCTCTCGGCCTTGACCAGGCCGACCACCTCATACGGCGCATGCGGCGGATCAGAATAGAACCTGACCGCCGACGCCAGCGATGGCGCATGGCGGTTGCCGGTGGGAATGGCGGTGCCGTCGGCGCAGCCGGCGCACAGGGCCGCCATCGACATGAGCATGGCTGCTCTGGCTACTTTCATGGATCGATCTCCTGGAGGCGTCGCGGGCCGCCGGCCGGCCGGGCACGTGCCATTCTGGCGCCAGCGGCGCGCCAGGCTTCGCGCCATTTGATCGAGCTGTGTGAAGAAACGTAGAGCGGCGCCGACAGGATGTAACGGCGGCTCGGGGAGGGGTCAGGCGCCGGCCCGGGCGCGCGCCAGGGCGGCGCGCACGCGCCGCGCCACCAGCACCAGCAGTTCCTGCACCGCGGCCACCAGCAAGGCGGCCAGGATCGAGCCGAGCACCAGGGCATCCCACAGGCGCGGCGGGCCGACCCGGAACTGGATGGTGTCGAACACCAGCCCGGCGGTGATGCCGGCGACGATGACGGCCTTCCAGCCTTGCAGCGGCACCAGCCGCAGCATCAGCAGGGCGACCGCCACCATGCCCCAGAGCATCGGTTCCAGCGCTTGTTCGAACAGGTGAGAAATCAGAGCCAACTCCCGAAAGCGCGGCGGCGGGCTGGCAGCCCGCGGCGCGCAGTCGAGTTTTTACCTCTTTCTTCGCTGTAATGCGAGACGCCCGTCCCAATTTTTTCGGGGGACGGGGAGGGCGCCTCAGAAGCCTTCCAGCACCACCTTGCCGCGCGCCTTGCCGCTCTCGATGAAGGCGTGGGCGCGGCGCAGGTTTTCGGCGTTGATGCGGCCGTAGTGTTCGCCCAGCGTGGTGCGCAGGGTGCCGTTGTCGATCAGCCGCGCGGCCTGGTTCAGCAGTTCGTGCTGCGCGATCAGGTCGGGGGTGTTGTGCAGCGGCCGGGCGAACATGAATTCCCAGTGCAGCGAGGCCGACTTGCCCTTGAGCAGGCGCACGTCGATGGCCGAGGGGTCGTCGATCAGCGCGATCTTGCCCTGCGGCGCGATGGCCTCGGCCAGTTGCGCGAAGTGCTGGTCGGTCTGGGTCAGGCCGGCGATGAAGCCGACCTGCGGATGGCCGATGCGCTTGAGTTCCTCGGCCAGCGGGCGGGTGTGGTCGATGACGTGATGCGCGCCCAGCTCGGTGACCCAGGCCTGGGTCTCGGGCCGCGAGGCGGTGCCGATGATGGTCAGGCCGGTCAGCTGGCGCGCCAGCTGCACCAGGATCGAGCCGACGCCGCCGGCCGCGCCGACGACCAGCAGCGTGCCCTGGCTGGGGGGCGGCGTTGTCGAGCACGCGCAGGCGGTCGAACAGCAGTTCCCAGGCGGTGATGGTGGTCAGCGGCAGCGCGGCGGCCTGGGCGAAGTCCAGGCTCTGCGGCATGCGGCCGACGATGCGTTCGTCGACCACGTGCAGTTCGCTATTGGCGCCGGGGCGGGTCAGGGCGCCGGCGTACCAGACGCGGTCGCCGGGCGCGAACAGGCTGGTCTTGGCGCCGACCGCGCGCACGATGCCGGCGGCGTCCCAGCCGATGATCTCGGGCTGGCCGTCCTTGGGCTTGCGGTTGGCGCGGATCTTCACATCCACCGGGTTGACGGAAATGGCTTTGACTTCGACCAGCAGGTCGTGGTCGCCGGGCACGGGCTCGGGCGCGGTGATGTCCTGCAGCGATTGCGGGTCGGTGGCGGGCAGGTTCTGGAAGTAGGCGATGGCTTTCATGGGGGATCTCTGGACGGGAAAAGGGGATCAGGCGATGGTGCGGACCACGCCGCCGTCGACGCGCAGGGCGGCGCCGTTGGTGGCCGACGACTGGCGCGAGCAGGTGTAGACGACCATGTTGGCCACTTCCTCGACCGTCGCCAGGCGGCGCAGCAGCGAGCTGGGGCGGTGCTGGGCGATGAAGTCGCGTTCCATCTGCGCTTGCGGCAGGCCCTGTTCCCTGGCCATTTCGGCGAAGAAGTCGACCACGCCTTCGGAGCGGGTCGGGCCGGGCAGCACGGCATTGACGGTGACGCCGCTGCCGGCGGTCAGCTCGGCCAGGCCGCGCGAGACGCCCAGCAGCGCGGTCTTGCTGACGCCGTAGTGGATCATCTCGGCGGGAATGTGCAGCGCCGATTCGCTGGAGATGAAGAGGATGCGGCCCCAGTCGGCGGCCAGCATGCGCGGCAGGTAATAGCGCGACAGGCGCACGCCGCTCATGACGTTGGTGTCGAGCATGTAGCGCCAGTCGTCGTCGGTGATTTCGGTGAAGGACTTGGGCGCGAAGTAGCCGGCGTTGTTGACCAGGATGTCGACGTCGGGATGGGCGGCGCAGATCGAGGCGGCGCCGTCGGCGGTGGACAGGTCGGCCTGCACGGTGTGGACCTGGGCGCCCGGATGCTGGCGCGCAACGGCGTCGGCGGCCTGCTTGAGCTTGTCGGCGTTGCGGCCGTGCAGCACCACCTGGGCGCCGGCCTCGGCCAGGCCCTGGGCGATGGCCAGGCCGATGCCGCCAGACGAGCCGGTGACCAGGGCTTTCTTGCCGTCGAGTTCGATTTTCATGGGGGACTCCAAAAGCGTTGCGGGGGTGACGCCATCATTACCCAGTGGCGGACGATGAAAAACCGGCTAGCATCGGACTCAGTTTCAATATTTCTTTGAAAATGGGTTGCCCATGGTTCGGTTTGAAGACCTGCGCATCTTTGTCGCCGCGGCGGACCACGGCAGTTTTTCGGCCGCCGCGCGCGAGCTGGACCTGACGCCGGCGGTGGCCAGCGCCGCGCTCAAGCGGCTCGAGCTGTCGCTGGAGGCCCGCCTGTTCGTGCGTTCGACACGCAGCCTGCGGCTGACCGGCGATGGCGAGCGCTACCTGGAGTATGCGCGCGCCGCGCTGTCGAGCCTGCAGGCCGGGCAGAGCGCGCTGGCGCGCGACAAGACGGCGATCTCCGGCACGCTGTCGGTGGCGATTCCGTCGGACCTGGGGCGCCATGTGCTGCTGCCGTGGCTGGACGACTTCCAGCAGCAGCATCCGCGCGTGAACTTCCAGGTGCGCATCAGCGACCGCCTGGCGGACCTGTACCGGCAGCCCGTCGACATCGCGCTGCGCTACGGCACGCCCGGCGATTCCGGCCTGGTGGCGCTGCCGTTGAGCGAGCACAACCGCCGCGTGGTGTGCGCCTCGCCGGCCTATTTCGCGCGCCACGGCATGCCGCGCACACCGGCCGACCTGCGGCGCCACAACTGCCTGTGCTTCGTGCTGGGCGAATCGCTGCACGACCGCTGGGCCTTCGAGCATGAGGGCGGCGCGCTGACCGTGCCGGTCAAGGGCGACCGGGTGGGCGACGATGGCGACCTGGTGCGGCGCTGGGCGCTGGCCGGCCATGGCGTGGCCTACAAGTCGCGCTTCGACGTGCTGAGCGACCTGCGCGCGGGCCGGCTGGTGCAGGCCTTGCCCGACTACACCGGCGAGCCTTCGCCGCTGTACCTGCTGTGCGTGCACCGCATGCTGCTGTCGCCCGCGGTCAAGCGCCTGCGTGAATTCCTGCAGACACGTCTGCGCGAGTTCGAGGCGGGCGCCGCTCAGTGACGCGCCGCGGCGCGCTGGTTGGCGGCGCGGGTGCGCGCCGCTTTCTTGGCCGCGGCCGAGCGTCCCGCCGCGCCCTTGGTGGCGGCGGCCTTCTTCGCGGCGGCGGACCGATCCGCGGCCGTGCGCGTGGCCGCGGTCTTGGACGCTTGCCGCGACAGCGCGGATTTGGATGCCGGCTTGGCGCTTTCACGCTTGAGGGCGCGGGTGGTGGCGCGGGCGCGCGTGGCGGATTTGGCATGGCCGTCGTGCGCGGCCTGGCTGTCCTGTTCGGCCTTGCGCCGGGTGGACGCGCTGGCCTTCTTCGGCGTCGCCAGATCGACGCCGGCGCGGCGCGCCTTCGACAGGCCGATGGCGATGGCCTGTTTGGTCGAGCGCACGCCATGCTTGCCCTCGCGCACGTGTTCGATTTCCTCGCGGACGAATTCGCCCGCCTGGGTGGATGCGGATTTGCCTTGCTTCCTGTCGCGCTCGGCGCGTTGCAGCGTTTTTCGTTCAGGCATGACAACCTCCTGGCTTGCGTTGCGGAAAGCGGGTTCCGGGCCGCGGCCGAGGCCGCGTCGACGGAACTCGTAACACCACTCTATGCCCCACGCGGTATCCTGTGTGTTCGAATGGATTGCCGGTCGTAAGCGCCGGAACATCGTGCGCGGCCGACGATTCGCAACGCTTCCCCCTCAACGGAGATGAGCCATGTCGAATCACGTCTACAAGCAGATCGAGCTGGTGGGTTCTTCCACCAAGTCCACCGACGATGCCATCAGCAAGGCGATCGAGCGCGCATCGGAGACGCTGCGGCACCTGGATTGGTTCGAGGTCACCGAGGTGCGCGGCCACATCAAGGACGGCAAGGTGGCGCATTGGCAGGTCGGCCTGAAGATCGGCATGCGCCTGGAAGGCAACGACGTCTGAGGCTTTTGCGCCCGGGCGTTGCTCCTTTTTTGAGCGGCCCTTCCAAGTGCTTGCCGGATAAGGTTTTTTTCAGCTTGTCATGAGACTGTTCAGAGGTTTGTCCACATTCTGTGGGGACAAACCCGGCAGTCCCGGACGGGCCGCGTCCGTCTGCCCCGGCGGCTGCGCCGGCGGAGCGGACCTGGGCGTTTATTGCCCGCCGCCCGCAAGGCCTTGGCGGTAAAGGGTTTTTTGCGGCTGCCCGCAGGCTGTCCTCAGCCTTATCCACATTTCCCGGGGACAACCCGGCGCCGCTTTTCTCCGCGTTGGGCCTTTCTTGACCACCCCCCGCAGGTCATTGATGCGAAAGGGAAAAGCGGACCTGCCCTCATCCTGTCCTCATGCTTGTCCACAGAATGCTGGGACAAATGCACAAGCGCGCCGGGCGGTGGCGCCGGCCGTCCGGGAACTGCCGGTTTGCGCCGATCGACGGTGGATAAGTGCGCCAAAAACCATCCATTAGGTGGATTGCGCATTTTTTGACCGCATGCCGCAAGTGCTTGTTGCCATGGGTTTTTTTGCAGCTGCCCCAGAGCTGTCCTCAAGCTTCTCCACAGTTGCCGGGGATATGTGGGCCCCCACGCGGCGCGCTGCGCGTTTGCTGCCCCCCCGGGGGGGGGGGCTGCCCGGCCTTCGGGCGGCCGGGCGGCCGGGCGGCTGTTTTTGCGGAGGGGGGCGCTGCGCGGGGTGGCGAGCGTTGGGGCAGGGCGGGGCGTGGGAGCTTTCGTTGGCGCAGGGATCGGTTGTTGATGGTGCGGGCTTCGCGCGTAAAAAAAGCCCTCCGGCTTGAGCCGGAGGGCTTGATCGCCCGGAGGTAGACGGGCGATCGGTGCCGGGCGGGGAGGCGCCCCTGACCCGGCAACGGCGGCGATCAGCTATTGAACTTCTTGACCCAGTCGACGTAGCGGTCGATCCAGCCCTGGAGGAACTTGCGCGTGCCTTCGTTGGTGATGTTGTACTGGTCATCGACCAGGCCATCGGTGTACTGCAGGAAGACTTCCGGCGTGGTCAGGGCCACGGCGCCTTCGGCGGCCAGGATGTTGCGCAGGTGCTGCTGCATGAGCGCGGTGCCGGCGGCGCTGGGCGAGGCGCCGAGGATGCCGACGGCCTTGCCGGCCCACGAGTTCTGGCCCCACGGACGGGTGCCCCAGTCGATCGCGTTCTTGATGGCGGCGGGCACCGAGCGGTTGTGCTCGGGCGAGACGAACAGGATGCCCTGGGCGTCGAGGATCTGCTGCTTGAGCTTGGCGGCCGGGGCGGGCAGGTTGTTCTCGTTGTCCTGGTTGTACAGCGGCACGTCGCCGAGGCTGACGTAATCGAACTTGAAGTCCGCGGGGACCAGCTTTTCCAGCGCACGGGCCAGGCGCAGGTTGATCGACGCGGCGCGCAGGCTGCCGACGAAGACAGCGATCTTGTAGGTGCTCATGGGGCGGGTGCTCCTGGGGACGGGGGAAGGCCCAGTGTAGACCTGTCCTCATGACGGCTCAATGGCGGCGGCCTCATAAGGTTATGGTCACGCGCCCATCAGGCTGACGTGCGCCGAGACCACGCGCCAGCCCTGCGGCGTGCGCATCCAGGTCTGGCTCTGGCGGCCGATGCGGTCGCCGCCGTCGCGCTGGAACTCGATGTTGGTGGTGGCGAAGTCTTGGCCATAGGTGGTGATGGCGGTGCGCAGCACGCGCCGCGCCAGGCCCTGCGGCGAACGGCCGGCGCGGAAGGCGCGGATGGCGTCGTAGCCGTACAGATTCTCGCCGGCGCCGTAGCGCAGCGTGTGGGGGCTGTTCCAGAACAGTTCGTCCAGCACCTCGACGTGGTTGGCGACCAGGGCGGCCTCATAGCGGGCGAAGGCCACGGTGACTTCGGCGACGACGTCGGGCAGGTTGATATCCATGGCGGGCGGCGGGCTCCGGGTTGAATGCACCACGATGGTGCGTTATTTAGGGTAATCACCAATATGGTGTGTGTTGCGGTGCGCAAATTCGGCGACAGCGGGCGGCCATCACGCTGCGCACGGGCGGATGCTGCGGTGCAAGGCTGGCACGCGGCTTGCTAGGGTTTACACCACATAACACGCTACACGCCGCCCCAGGAGTTTCACCATGTCCAGTTCCGCCGTTCCCGCCCCGGTCACCATGCTGGTCACCCGGCACATTACGCCCGAACGCTACAGCGATTTCCTGTCCTGGATGCGCCAGGGCGAGATCCTGGCCGCGGGCTTTCCCGGTTTTCTCGGCTCGGGCGTGTTGCAACCGCCCGAGGGCGGCGACCAGTACCAGATCGTGCTGCGCTTCGTTGACGAGGCCAGCCTCAACCGCTGGGAGCAATCGCTGCCGCGCCGCATGTGGCTGGAGCGCGGCGCCGCGCTGGTGCGGGCCAGCCATGCGCGCCGCGTGAGCGGCATGGACAGCTGGTTCGGCCCGCAGGGCGGCACCGGCGCGCCGCCGCGCTGGAAGCAGGCCGTGAGCATCTGGCTGGCGTACTTTCCGGTGCTGCTGGCGTTCACGCTGCTGGTGAGCGAACACCTCAGCGCGCTGCCGGTGTTCTGGCGCGCGCTGATCACCAGCGTGACCATGACGCCGGTGATGGTGTTCGTCTGCATTCCGTTCGTGACGCGGCGGCTGGGCCGCTGGCTGCGGCCGCGCTGACGCGGGCGGGCGCCGGGGCGCGGCCATGCCGGCTACGCCGCCTGTGCGCGCCGGCTGGCGTACAGCCGGTGCAGCGTGATCTTGCGCACGGCGGCCTGGCTGTCGCCGATGTGGGCGCGCAGCAGCGCGGTGGCCTGCTCGGCGTCGCGCCGCAGGATCGCCTGCAGGATGGCGCCGTGTTCCGCGTAGGTGCGGGTGATGCGTTCGGCCTGGGTGAAGTCGAGCCGCCGCACGATGCGGATGCGTTCGGTGGCGGCGCGATGCACGCGGGCGATCTCGGGGTTGCCGGCGGCGGCCACCAGGTCCGTGTGGAAGCGCTCGTCCAGCCCCGCCAGCCACTCGCCGTCGTGCGACTGGCGGGCGCTGTCCACCAGCCACAGGTCCACCAGCGGCTGCAGGGCGCGCAGCGGGTCCGGCACCTGGCCGGGCGCGCACAGGGCCTGCACGGCCGCGATTTCCAGCACGCTGCGCAGCTCGTAGAAATGATCGAGCGTGTCGAAGTCCAGCGGCTTGACCAGCCAGCCGTTGCGCTGGCGCACCTCCAGGTAGCCCTCGCGTTCCAGCCGGAACAGCGCCTCGCGCACCGGGGTGCGGCTGACCCGCAGGCGCTCGGCGATCTCGGTCTCGGTGAAGCGGTCGCCGGGCGCCAGGCGGAAATCGAGGATGTCGCGCTTGAGCGTGCCGTAGGCGGAATCGGCCAGGCTGCGGGGCGTGTCGATGACGGCGAATGCGGAGTCCATGGCTGGCCTCGATGAATGGACTAGACGGGGCGGACGACGGCGACGCCGGCCTGTTCCAGCCGCTGCGCGGCCAGCAGGCAGTCGGCCTCGCGCCACGGCGCGGCGATCAATTGCACGCCCAGCGGCAGGTGCGCGTCGGCGCCGATGCCGGGCCACACGGGTGCGGCGCACACGGGCAGGCCGATGCATGAAATGGGCTGCGTCAGCAGGCCCATGCTGGCGCGCGCCGGCAGGGTCTGGCCGGCCAGCGTCAGGCTGGTGGTGCCGATGGGCGTGGCCGGCACCGGCGTGGCGGGCGCGATCAGCACGTCGTAGCGTTCGAACAGCGACAGCGCCTCGCGATAGACGCGATGGCGGATGCGCTGGGCCTGCTGGGCCCAGGCCGCGGGCACCAGGCTGCCGGCGACCAGGCGGTCGCGCGAGTAGGGCTCGTAGTCGTCGTAGTTCGTGATCAGGCGGCGGCGGTGCAGGGCGCCGCCTTCGGCCGAGGTGATGATGAAGGCCGCGGCGCGGGCCTGTTCGGCGCCGGCCAGTTCGACGGTGTCGGCCGCCGCGAGCGCCTGCGCGGCAAGCCGCACTGCGCGGCGCGCCTCGGGGCCGGCCCAGTGGTCGAAATAGCCGCCCAGCACCGCCACGCGCAGCGGCCGGTCGGCGCCCAGCGCGGCCAGCGCCGGCTCGGCGGCGCGCTGCGCGCAGGCCGGGTCGTCGGCGTCGGGGCCTTGCAGCGCGTCGTAGACGGCGGCCAGGCTGGCGCTGTCGGCCGCGAACGGGCCCAGATGGTCCAGGCTGCCGACGAAGGGAAAGCTGCCGCTGCGCGGCAGGCGGCCGAAGGTCGGCTTGAGGCCGAACACGCCGCACAGCGAGGCCGGCACGCGGATCGAGCCGTTGGTGTCCGAACCCAGCGTCAGCGGCACCAGCCCGCCGGCCACGGCGGCGGCGCTGCCGCCCGACGAACCGCCCGCGATGCGGGTGGCGTCGTGCGGGTTGCGGCAGGGGCCGTAATGCGAGTTCTCGGTGGTGAAGCCGTAGGCATGCTCGTCCATGTTGAGCGCGCCCACCAGCACCGCGCCGGCCTCGCGCAGGCGCGCCACCAGCGTGGCGTCGCGCGGAGCGGCGGGGTTGGCGGCATTGACGCGGCCGCCGGCCAGCGTCACTTCCTCGGCGATGTCGAACAGGTTCTTGACGGCGTAGGGCACGCCGGCCAGCGGCGGCAGCGCGTCGCCGCGGGCGCGGCGCGCGTCGATGGCGGCCGCCTCCTGGCGCGCGCGGTCCTCGGTGATGGCGGTGAAGCAGTTGTAGCGCGCGTCGGCGGCGCGGATGCGCGCCAGCGTGGCGTCGAGCACCGCCACCGCGCTGTGTTCGCCGCCACGGATGCGGCGGGCCAGGTCGAGCGCGGCGCCGCTCACGGGCGGAACACCGAGGCCGATTCCAGCGCCACCGGCAAGGCCTCGTCGATGAAGGTCGAGGCGATGTCGTGGATGCGCGTGAATTGCTGCGTCACTTCGGCCGTGGCCGGCTCGCGCAGGGCGTAGCCCGCCAGCGCCAGCGCGCTGCGGACGTATTGGTCGATGGTTTCCTGGGTCATGGCGGACTCCCGGCGAAAGTGGATGGAAGGGGCGAAGGGGCCTAGCGGCGCACTTCGCGCTGGAAGATCTCCAGGCTCAGTTTCTTCATGCCGATGAAGCTGGGCTCGGTCAGCGTCTCGACCGTGCGCGGACGGGCGTCGCCGTAGTCCAGGATCTCGGCCACGCGGGTGGGGCGCTTGGTCAGCAGCAGCACCTGGTCGGCCAGGTACACGGCTTCCTCCAGGTCGTGCGACACCAGCAGCATGGTGGTGCCGGTCTGCATGAAGACCTCCTGCAGCTTTTCGCGGATGAACAGCGTCATCTCGAAGTCCAGCGCCGAGAACGGTTCGTCCAGGAACAGCACCTCGGGTCCCGGCGCCAGCGCGCGCATGATCGAGGCCGTCTGCTGCTGGCCGCCCGACAGTTCGTAGGGATAGCGCTTGAGGTCGAACTTGACGTCGAACGAGGCCACCAACTCTTCCACCCGCGCGTCGACCTCGGCCTTGCTGCGGCCTTCCAGGCGCAGCGGATAGGCGATGTTGTCGATGGTGCGCAGCCACGGGAACATGGCCTCGCGGTAGTTCTGGAAGACGTAGCCGATCTTGGTCTGGGCCAGCGATTTGCCGTCGAACAGGATCTCGCCGGCGTCGATGGGAATGAGCCCGGCGATCATGTTGATCAGCGTCGACTTGCCGCAGCCGTTGGGGCCGAAGACCGAAACGATCTTGCCCTTGGGGATGTCGAGGTTGAAGTCCTCGTACAGCGGCCAGCCGGCGAAATACTTGGTCAGGCCGCGGATGGTGATGTGGGTGCCCAGCGGGCCCGGCTGGAACGGCGCGGGCGTGGGGGCGGGGGCGATGACGGGGTTGATGACGGTGGACATGATTATCGGCCGCTCCAGTGGACCACGCGCTTTTCCAGCACCAGAAAGAGGATGTTGAGCACGTAGCCGAGCGCGCCGGCGGCCAGGATCGAGGCGTACATGTCGCGCACGTTCAGCACCTGCTGCGCATTGATGATGCGGTTGCCCAGCCCGCTGTCCGAGCCGATGAACATCTCGGCCACGATCACGATGACCAGCGCCATCGACACGCCGCTGCGCAGGCCGACGAAGGTGGGCTGCAGGCTCTCCCAGATCAGCACGTCCTTGAAGATCTGCCAGCGCGAGGCGCCCATCACCCGCGCCGCCATGACGCGCTGCTTGCGCGCGTTGATGACGCCGTAGGCGCTGTTGAACAGGATCACCAGCACCGCGGCGAAGGCGGCGATGGCGATCTTGTTCATGTCGGTCACGCCGAAGATCATCAGGAACAGCGGGATCAGCGCGGACGACGGCGTGGAACGGAAGAAGTCCACCAGGAATTCGACGCTGCGGTAGGCCTTTTCATTGCTGCCGAGCAGTACGCCCAGCGGCACGCCGATGACGCCGGCGATGACGAAGGCCTGCAGCGTGCGGCTGACCGACGCCAGGAAATCGCCCAGCAGCGGACCGCCGGCCATGCCCTTGGCCAGCGCCACCAGCGTGGCGCCGGGCGTGGGCAGCAGCACCGGGCTGACCAGCTGCAGGCGCACCACCAGATCCCACACCACATACAGCGCCAGCGGGCCGATCAGCGGCAGCAGGCGCGCGGCGGTCCAGGTGCGCGGCGGGCGCGAGACGGACGGGGCGGCGGTGGCGGGCATGCCGCCATGGGCGGCGCTGGCCGGCTTGGCCGCGGCGACGGCCGGGCCCGCGCCGGCGCGGTTGGCGTTGATCGCGTCCATGGCTCAGCCCTTGTACAGCATCGAGGCGACGTCCACCTTCTGCGCGAAGATGCCCTTGTCGGCGAACAGGTCGAAGAATTTCTGGAAGTACTGGATGTCGCTGGGGCTGAACTCGTTGTAGAGCGTGTAGGCGGCCAGCGGCACGGCCTCGGTCATGGGGCCTTCGATGGCGGTGTAGCCCTTCATGAAGGGACGCGCCTCGTCGGGCTTGGTGCGGATCAGTTCGATGCCGCGGGCATACGCGGCGATGAATTTCCTGCTTTCCTCGGGATGCTTCTTCAGGAACGCGGTGGTCAGCGAGGCCGAGCCGCCGAACCACGGCGCCATCGGATCGCCCAGCACGTACTTGGCGATCACGCCGGTTTCGAGCACGCGGGTGGTGCCGTTCAGACGGCCGACCGTGCCGGTGGGCTCGAGCGTGTAGCACGCGTCCAACTGGCCGGCGGCGACCGCGGCAACGTGCTGGCTGATCGCCAGCTCGACCACGGTCGCCCCGGTTGCGCCGGCGCGCTCCAGCACTGCTTTGGCCAGCGTGGCATTCTGGATGCCGGGTCCAGAACCGACCTTTTTCCCCTTGAGGTCTGCGATGGATTGGATGGGACTGTCTTTCGCGACGATGAACTCGTCCAGCACGTTCTTGGCGTTGCTGGGATTGGAGGCGAATATCTTGAACAGGCCGGGCGAGGCGATCTCGCCGATGGCCAGGTTGGCCGAGCCGGTGCCGTTGGCGCTGCCGTCGGCGCGGCCCGCGAGCATGGCTTCCATGACCTGCTGCGCGCCGGCGAACTTGAGCGCCTCGACGTTCAGGCCGGCTTCCTTGAAGTAGCCTTTCTCGATGGCGGCATAGAACGGCAGGCCGGCCGCGACCGGCCAGTAGCCGATGCGGATGACCGGACCCGACTGCGCCCGCACCAGGGCCGGCGCGGCCAGCGTGGCGGCGCCCAGCGCGGCGCCCTGCATCAGACGGCGGCGGGTGGCGTTGAAAGCGAAGGGCGCGGGGCGGTTGGTCATGCGGGGCTCCTGGTCGGAAAGAAGTCGGGCGCTTGTAGACAAGCTTGCATACCAGTCATCAAGCAAGACCCGTGCCAACCGCTTTTTGCCGGGTTTTGCACCGGGGAGGAACGATGATGGCGCGCCGCATGAACCATGCTGGTGCATGCGGCACCGCGAGAGGGCGCGCATGGCGTCATGGCGCGGCCGGCCCGCCAGGCGTTAGGATGTGCACAGGCCGGGGCCTGCCGCCCCGCTGTTCTTGGAAGGGCGCGTCATCGGGCGCGCCGTGGCGTGGATATGAATACCCGTTTCGTCGAAGCATTTCTGTGGTCCGCCCGGCTGGGCAGTTTCCGTGCGGCCAGCGACCGCCTGCACATCACCCAGGCCGCCGTGGCCAACCGCATCGCCTCGCTCGAGGAAGACATCGGCGCGCGCCTGTTCGAGCGCGACGCCAAGGAACTGCGGCTGACGGCCGTGGGCACGCGCCTGCTGGACTATGGCGAGCGGCTGATGCAGCTGCGCCAGCAGATCCTGTCGCTGGGCCGCACCGGCGACGAGGTGTTCGGCCTGGTGCGCATCGGCGCCATCGAGACGGTGGTGCACACCTGGCTGATCGGCTTTTTGACCAACCTGCGGTCCACCTATCCCGGCATCGAGGTGCAGCTGACCTCGGAAACCACCCGCGCCCTGCATCGCGGCCTGCGCGAGGGCACGCTGGACATCGCCTTCCAGACCGATCTGCTGACCGACACCGGCATCATCAGCATGCCGTGCCTGCCGATGGAGATGGGCTGGGTCGGGCCGGCCGGCGATGAGGAAGCGCTGACGGTGCAGCAGTTGCTGAGCGAACCGGTGCTGACCATGAGTCCGGGCTCGCAGCCGCACGAGGCGCTCAAGGGCTTGTTCCGCGAGGCCGGCCTGCCGCTGGGCAAGGTGCACTGCGTCAGCTCGATCTCGGCGTTGGCGCGATTGGTGCGCAGCGGCTTTGGCCGCGCGCTGGTGCCGCTGCCGCCGATCCATGAATACGTGGCGCGCGGCGAGGTGCAGATGATCCGCTGCGATGTGCCGGTGCCGCCGCAGCTGCTGGTGGTGAGCTACCTGGAGGGCGCCGGCTCGGAGGCGATCCGGCTGGTGGCCGAACTGGCCTGCCGCGCCTCGGATCAATACACCGCGTCGGTCGTGCCGCCAACATTCGGATCCGCGCAATAGCGTTATCCCTAGGTCGGCGCGCAATAATTTTATTGCCGGCCCGAAAAATTACTCGTTTGTCGGACCCGGCCCGGCGGATTGAAGATGAGTCCCTTCCGTAATCGAAGGGATTTTTTCTTTCCATGAGCCAAGCCACCACTCCGTCCGCGCCCCACGGCATGCTGTTCGTCGCCTGCGACGTCGATCCCGCCTTCGAGACCGATTTCAACCGCTGGTACGACCGCGAGCACGTCGAAGAGCGCGTGCGCATTCCCGGCTTCCTGTCGGGCGCGCGCCATTTCTCGCTGTCCGGCGGCCGCAAGTACCTGGGGCTGTACCGCACGGAATCGCTGGGCGCCTTCACCACCGCCGACTACCGCGCCGCGTTCGAGCGCCAGACGCCCTGGTCGGTGGCCAACCTGGACCGCATGCGCGATCCGATGCGGCGCGTCTGCGCGGTGCAGGCCGTGACCGGCTTCGGCAGCGGCAGCCACATCGCGGTGCTGCCGCTGGTGTTCGGCGGCGATGCCGACGCGCTGACGGCGCGCGCGGCCGAGGCCGGCGCGGCCCTGGCCCAGGTCGATGGCTTCGTGCAGTCCTATTTGCTGGCGCCCGATGCCGCGCTCAGCGGCCCGTTGCCGCGAGAATCCACCGAGAACCGCCGCCTGGACCCGCTGCTGGTCGTCGAAGCCAGCTCGGCCGCCGCCGCGCGCGCCCTGGCCGAGCAGGCCGCCGGCGTCTTCGGCACCCGCGCCAGCGACGCCTGGCTGCTCGAACTGGGCTGGAAGCTGGCGGCCGCCGACCTGCGCTGACGCGGCGCCGCGTCCACACACATCACATACATGGGGAATCAGAATGGCTGAGAACACCTTGCGCGCTCCGTCCGCCCACGGCGGCGCGTCGCCGGACAAGATGAAGAAGCTGGCGATGGCCAGCTCGGTCGGCACCACGCTGGAGTGGTACGACTTCACGATCTACAACCTGATGGCGGCCCTGGTGTTCAACGCCATCTTCTTCCCGTCGTTCGATCCGTTGACGGGCACCATCCTGGCGTTCTCGACCTACGCGGTCGGCTACGTCTCGCGGCCGCTGGGCGGCTTCGTCTTCGGCCACCTGGGCGATCGCCTGGGGCGCAAGTTCGTGCTGGTCGCCACGCTGGTGATCATGGGCGTGTCGACGGGCCTGATGGGCATGCTGCCCACCTACGCCAGCTGGGGCGTGTGGGCGCCGGTGGCATTGGTGGCGCTGCGCTTCATCCAGGGCGTGGCGCTGGGCGGCGAATGGGCCGGCGCGGTGCTGCTGTCGATGGAACACGGCAAGCCCGACCAGCGCGGCCGCAATGCGTCCTTCACGCAGGTCGGGCCATCGTGCGGCACGCTGATCGGCACCGGCTTCATCGCCCTGATCTCGCTGTGGCTCACGCCCGAGGAGTTCCAGGCCTGGGGCTGGCGCGTGCCGTTCATGTCGAGCGTGGCGCTGGTGCTGTTCGGCCTGTGGCTGCGCCGCGGGGTCGAGGAAACGCCGGTGTTCCTGGAAATGGAAGAGAAGCGCGAAACCGCCAACACCCCGATCAAGGACGTGCTGGTGCAGCACTGGCGCCAGCTGCTGGTGGCCGGCGGTTCGCGCATCGGTTCGGACGTGCTGTACGCGCTGGTGGTGGTGTTCACGCTGACCTACGTGACCACGGTGCTGCACCTGTCGCGGCCGCTGGCGCTGGGCGCCACCATGCTGGGCGCGGCGCTCAACGCCATCGCCGTGCCGCTGTGTGGGCATCTGTCGGACAAGATCGGGCGCCGTCCGGTGTACGTGGCCGGCGCGGTCCTGGGCATGATCTGGGCCTTCGTGTTCTTCACGCTGATGGACACCGCGCATCCCATCGCGATCTGCGCCGCCGTGGTGGTGGGCCTGCTGATCCACGCCATGATGTACGGCCCGCAAGCCGCCTTCATCACCGAGCAGTTCCCGGGCCGGGTGCGCTACGCCGGGTCGTCGCTGGCCTACACGCTGGCCGGCATCGTCGGCGGTGGCTTCGCGCCGCTGATCATCGCCAGCCTGTTCAAGTCGTGGAACTCGACCGTGGCGGTGTCGCTGTACGTGGCGGCCGCGCTGGTGGTGACCGCCATCTCGGTGCTGGCCGCCAAGGAGACCGCCAAGGCGCCGCTGCAACGCTGATCGCGGGGCCGGGCCGGCGGGTCCGGTCCATCCGAAAAGTCCGGGCTGGCGCCCGGACTTTTTTTTGTCCGGACCTCGATTTTGGCCTGATTTCGTTCGGAATAATGTCAGGTAGCTGACTTTATTCTGAATAACAAACGAAAATTGTTTACACTCGCATCCACAAAATTCAAGTGTGGACCGGGCCGCCGCGGGGCGAATCCGGTCCGAGTTACGGGAGAAAGTCGATGCGCAAGTTGTTGTTGGGGGCGGTGCTGGCCGTCGCGGCATTCGGGGGGACGGTTCACGCCGCCACGCCGCCCAAGGCCGTGGTCACGAATTACTCGGATCTGGCGCTGGCCGGCTATGAAGACGCGCTGACTTCCGCCAAGACGCTGCGCGAGGCCATCAACGCCATGATCGCCAAGCCCAGCGCGGACACGCTCAAGGCGGCCCGCCAGGCCTGGCTCGATGCGCGCGTGCCGTACCAGCAGACCGAGGCCTTCCGCTTCGGCAACCCCATCGTCGACGACTGGGAAGGGCGCGTGAACGCGTGGCCGCTGGACGAGGGCCTGATCGACTACGTCGACGCCTCCTACGGCACCGAGAACGACGAGAACGCCTACTACGCGGTCAACGTCATCGCCAATTCCAAGATCTCGGTGGGCGGCAAGACCATCGACGTCAGCGAGATCACGCCCAAGCTGCTGTCTGAAGTGCTGCACGAGGCCGACGGCAACGAGGCCAACGTGGCCACCGGTTACCACGCCATCGAATTCCTGCTGTGGGGCCAGGACCTGAACGGCACCGGCCCGGCGCCGGCCGACCGCAAGGGCACGCCGCAGGAACGCCACTCGGGCAACCGTCCGCACACCGACTACGACGTCAAGCAGTGCACCGGCGGCAACTGCGAACGCCGCATCGCCTACCTGAAGGCCGTGACCGACCTGCTGGTGACCGACCTGGAAGAGATGGTCGGCAACTGGCAGAAGGACGGCGCCGCGCGCAAGGCCGTGGAGGAAGATCCCAAGGCCGGCCTGGTGGCGATGCTGACCGGCGTGGGCAGCCTGTCGTACGGCGAACTGGCCGGCGAGCGCATGAAGCTCGGCCTGATGCTGCACGATCCCGAGGAAGAGCATGACTGCTTCTCGGACAACACCCACAACTCGCACTTCTACAACCAGATCGGCATCCGCAACGTCTACCTGGGCGCGTACACCCGCGTCGACGGCAAGCAGGTGTCGGGCGCCAGCCTGTCGGAACTGGTCAAGGCGCGCGACCCCAAGCTGGACACCGAAGTGCGCGCCAAGCTGGACGCCACCGTGGCCGCCATGCAGGCGATGAAGGTCCGCGCCGAGACGGTCGAGACCTACGACCAGATGATCGCGGACGGCAACAAGGAAGGCAACGCGGTGGTGCAGGCCGCCATCGACCGCCTGGTCGACCAGACCCGCAGCCTGGAGCGCGTGATCGCGCTGCTGGACCTGGGCAAGGTCGCCATCGAGGGTTCCGACAGCCTGGACAAACCCGACGCCGTATTCAAGTGAAGCTCGTATTCGCCGCCGTACTGGCGGCGTCGGCCCATGCCGGCGCCGCCGTTGCCCAGACCGCGCCCGCCGGGCGCGATGACCTGAGCGCCGAGGACCTCAAGCGGGTCCTCGCCATCACCGCGCCCACCCGCGATTTCTCCAAGGCCGAGACCTTCGAGACCATGCAGGCGGGCGCCACCACCACCAACAAGCTCATCAACGCCGATATCTTCTCGCAGCCGTCGGCCAACATGAGCTTCGAGCGGCGCCAGGAGTTCCAGGTCGGCAACGGCCTGTTCCGCAAGGACTGGGTGTCCGCGCCGGCTTCCACGCAGGCCTCCGACGGCCTCGGGCCGCTGTTCAACGCGCGCTCCTGCCAGGCCTGTCATACCAAGGACGGGCGCGGCTCGGTGCCCGGCTTCGATCCGCTGGAACGTCCCGACGCGGTGGCGCTGCTGCTGCGCCTGGCGGTGCCCGAAGGCCCGGACCGCGGCCATCCGCGCCTGGCGCCGGGCGAGATCGCGCTGCTGCCCGAACCCGTCTATGGCGTGCAGCTGCAGAACTTCGCGGTGGCCGGGCTGCCGGCCGAAGGCCGCATGGAGATCGAATACACCCCGGTCACCGTCAAGCTCAATGGCGGCGAGACCGCCACGCTGATGAAGCCGGCCTACCGCATCGAGAACCTGGGGTACGGGCCGATGCGCAAGGACACGCAGATCTCGCCGCGGCTGGCGCCGCCGATGATCGGCCTGGGCCTGCTGGAATCGATCCACGAGGCCGACATCCTGGCCAACATCGGCGCCGACAAGCGCGACGGCATCGTCGGCAAGGCCAACTGGGTCACCGACATGCGCACCGGTCAGCGCGCGCTCGGCCGCTTCAACCTGAAGGCCGGCCAGCCCACGGTGGAGCAGCAGAGCGCCGCCGCGTTCTCCAACGACATGGGCCTGTCCTCGCCGCTGTTCCCCAATCACTACGGCGACTGTACGCCGGCGCAGGTCCAGTGCCTGAAGATGCCGCATGGGGCGCAGCCGCGCTTCGGTCCGGAAGAGGTGCCGGCCAAGCTGATGGACTTCGTCACCACCTATTCCACCAACCTGGCGGTGCCGCAGCGGCGCGACGCCGACGACGCCCGCGTGCTGGCTGGCAAGAAGCTGTTCTACGAGGCCAATTGCGTCGCCTGCCACGTGCCCAAGTACGTCACCAGCCGCAATGCCAAGCAGGCCGAGCATCGCTTCCAGCTGATCTGGCCGTACTCCGACATGCTGGTGCACGACATGGGCGATGACCTGGCCGACGGCGTGTCCGACGGCGAGGCCAACGGCCGCGAGTGGCGCACGCCGCCGCTGTGGGGCATCGGCCTGACCAAGACCGTGAACCCCAACGCCACCTGGCTGCACGACGGGCGCGCCCGCACGCTGCTGGAGGCGGTGCTGTGGCATGGCGGCGCGGGGCAGCCCGCGCGCGACCGCGTGGTGGCGATGACGCCCGAAGAACGCGCCGACCTGATCCGTTTCCTGGAGTCATTGTGATGACCACCCTTGTTGCGCGCTCGCGCGTTCCGGTCCGGCTGGCCGCCGCCGCGCTGCTGCTGGCATGGCCGCTGGCCGGCGCCGCCGCGAGCCTGCCCGCCGACCTGGGCGAACGCCTGGCGCAGGGCTATGCGCGGCCGGCCGCCAGCGGCATGGCCGAGGCCGCCACGGGCCTGGAAGGCGCGCTGGGCCAATGGTGCGCCAAGCCCGAGGCCGCCGGCGCCAGGCGCGTCGAGGAGGCCTTCGCCACGCTGGCGCAGGCCTGGGCGCGATTGGAGCCGCTGCGCTTCGGCCCGCTGGTGCAGGCCAACCGCTACGAGCGGCTGGCCTTCTGGCCCGATACCCGCGGCGTGATGCCCAAGCAGGTGCAGGCCGCGATCGCGGCGCAGGACGCCGAGCTGCTCAAGCCCGGCGCGCTGGCCGGACGCAGCGTGGCGCTGCAGGGCCTGCCGGCGCTGGAATACGTGCTGTACGGCGAGCCGGCGCTGCTCCGGCAGCAAGGCGCGCCGACCTTCGCCTATGCCTGCGGCTACGCCCGGGCGGTGTCGGCCAACGTCGCCGCGATCTCGCGCGACGTGGCGCAGGCCTGGGGGCCGCAGGCCGACTTCGGCCGCCAGTTCGCGCGGCCGCAGGCCGGCAACGATCTGTACCGCGATCCGCAGGAAGTCGCGGCCGAAGCCATGAAGGCGCTGTCCACCGGCCTGCAGTTCGCGCGCGACGTGAAGTTGCTGCCGGTGCTGGGCGACTCCGCGGACGCGGCGCGGCCCAAGCGCGCCGCCTTCTGGCGCAGCGGCCTGTCGACCCGCACGCTGGCCGCCGGCCTGGATGGCCTGGCGGCGTTCTACCGCGCGGGCGGCTATGCGCTGCCGCCGGGCGATGCCTGGATGGGCGGCGCGGTGCTGGGCGAATTGGACAACGCGGCGCGCACGCTGCGCGAGGTGCCGGCGCCGCTGGACCAGGCGCTGGCCGACGCGGAAGGGCGCCGCCTGCTGGGGCTGGCGACGCTGACGCTCAAGAACGCCAAGGCCATCGTCGACCAGGACCTGGCGCCGGCGCTGGGCGTGACCATCGGCTTCAATGCGCTCGATGGCGATTGAGCGCGACCGGGCCATGATGAAGCATGACACCGGACAGGCGCCGGCGGCGCGGCCCGATCCGGCCCG
>NZ_CYTY01000002.1:197893-231777 GCF_001298995.1 Achromobacter sp. 2789STDY5608615 | reverse complement strand
CGTTCGACCTGCGCGGCGAGCGCGCGCCGCTCGAACTGCCATTGCCCGAGGACCGTCATTTCTTCGGCCACGGCGCCTATTTCGACGGCGCCCGCCTGCTGGCCGCGACCGAGAACGACTTCGACGGCGGCCGCGGCGTGCTGGGCATCTATGACGCCTCGCCGGGCGGCGGCTACCGCCGCGTCGGCGAGTTCGACAGCGGCGGCATCGGTCCGCACGAAGTGGTGCTGATGCCCGACGGCAAGACGCTGTGCGTGGCCAACGGCGGCATCCTGACCCACCCCGACTACGGCAAGCTCGAACTCAACCTGGACACCATGCGGCCGTCGCTGGCCTATATCGACACGGCCAGCGGCCGCCTGCTGGAAAAGGTCGAACTGGCGCCGGCACTGCATCGCCTGTCGATCCGCCACCTGGCGCTGGCGGCCGACGGCACGGTGTGGTTCGGCTGCCAGTACATGGGCCCCGCCGGCGACCGGCCGGCCCTGGTCGGCCGTCACCGGCGCGGCGCCCAGCCGGAACTGTTCGCCGGCCCGGCGCCGACGCTGCGCGAGATGCGCAACTACGTCGGCTCGGTGGCGGCGGACGCGGCCGGCGGCATCATCGCCACCTCCAGCCCGGTGGGCGGGCGCGTGCTGTACTGGGACGCGGCCAGCGGGCGCTGGCTGGGCGAGACGCGGCTGGCCGATGGCTGCGGCGTGGCGCCGGCGCAAGGCGGCGGCTTTCTCGTCAGCAGCGGCCTGGGCGCCATGCTGCGCACCGACGCCGCGGGCGCCGAGCAGCCGTTGCTGGCGCCGTCGCGCGAGCGCGCCTGGGACAACCATTTCCGCCGGGCGTCGGACGCGGCCTGAGCGGCCGCGTCCTTACAAAGCTTGACACAACGAGGGGCCGCCGCGGCCCATTCCTTCAAGCGCATCTGATAAAGTTTTCGGCTGTCTTTTTTTGCAAGAGGGAGCGACAACGATGGAAGACGCCTTGAAGGAATTCAATGCCTGGGCGCCCAAGCTGGTGGACCTGGGCATCAATCTGCTGGTCGCTTTGCTGATCCTGGTCATCGGCTGGTGGGTCTCGGCGCTGCTGGGACGCTGGGTGCGGCGCATCGCCACCCGTTCCAGCAAGATCGATCCGACCATCGTGCCGATGTTCTACAGCACCGTGGTCTGGGCGGTGCGCATTTTCACGCTGATCGCGGTGCTGGCGCGCTTCGGGGTGCAGACCGCCAGCCTGATCGCGGTGCTCGGCGCCGCCGGCCTGGCCGTCGGCCTGGCGCTGCAGGGCACGCTGCAGAACATCGCGGCCGGCATCATGCTGCTGATCCTGCGCCCGGTGCGCGCCGGCGAATACGTGGGCCTGAGCACCGGCGCCGAAGGCACGGTCGAAGAGGTCGGTCTGTTCCTGACGCGCCTGATCCAGGTCGACGGCATCCACCTGACGCTGCCCAACAGCACTGTCTGGAACGCCACCATCACCAACTACAGCCGCAACAAGACGCGCCGCCTGGATATCCCGGTGCCGGTGCGCTATGGCGACGACCTGAACGCGGTGCTGGCCAAGCTGCAGGGCATCGTCGCGGCCAACCCCAATGCGTTGAAGGATCCGCAGCCGCTGGTCAAGGTGGTGGACTACAAGGAAAACGGCGTGGTCGTGAACGTGCGCGTGTGGGCCGAGGCCGGCAAGTACTGGGACCTGCGCTGGGGCCTGTACCAGGAAATCCGCAGCTCGCTGGAGGCCGCCGGCTTCCAGGCGCCGATCCCGCTGCGCGAGATCCAGAATCCCAAGACCGGCGCCCCGGCCTGACAGGCGGCGCCAACGAAAAGGGCGTTCGCGCGATGCGCGGACGCCCTTTTTTTCATTGTGGCCGGCGCGGACATCATGCCGCGCGCGGTCGTGGCATCGTCGGCGCGCGGCCGTGCGGACCGCGTCAGGCCTGCACGGCGAGCCGCGCCAATTCGGCCTTGATCCAGCCGGCGATCTCGCGCTGGCGCTGGGCCGGCATGCGGTCGATGATGGCCGTGACGCTGACCGCCAGCAGCGGCGCGCCATGGCTGTCGAGCAGGGCGCAGCCCACGCCCAGCGCGCCGCGCACGGCGTGGTTGCCCACCACCGAATAGCCGCGCGCGCGGGTGTTTTCGATCAGGCGGAACATTTCCTGAGGCGTCATGCCGCCGTATTCGTCGAGCCGGCTGGAATTGCGTTCGACGATGCCGCGGGCGACGTCGTCGGACAGCGCCGCCAGCAGCGCCATGCCGCCCGAGCCCACGCCCAGCGGCTGGCGCTTGCCGGCGTAGGTCGCCAGGATTTGCACCGGATAGCTGCCGATCTCGCGATGCAGGCTGATGGAATCGTCCTCGTCGCGCACCACCAGGAACACGGCGTCGCCGGTGCGGTCGGCCAGGCGCCGCAGCACCGGCAGCAGCTGGCGCACGCGCGGGTCGCGAGATCGGGTGTCGGGGTCCACCGCCAGCTGGGCGCGGTATTTCTTGGTGCCCGTCACCGGCAGCACCAGGCCGGCGTCGAGCAGGGCCGCCAGCAGCCGGTAGATGGTGGGGCGCTGAATGCCCGTCAGGCGGGCAATATCGGTCACGCTGAGGCCGTCAGGCCCCTGGTCCCGCAGGGCGGCCAGAACGGCCAGCCCGCGCCGCAATGTGCGTGGGCCTGCGGCCGCGGCATCGCTGTCTTGCATGCAACTCTCTGAAAACTTGGGGGTTATTGCGTCTTGGTCAAGGGAAAACCATAGTCCGTAGCGTGGACTCTACCTTGATGCTCCTCTCGTGTATAGATCAGAATGCAGCATCCAATAATTCAAATCGTCCATGTAATGGACAGTATCAGCACGGAGACTATATGATGACCGGTCAAAAGCCTGGACTGCGGCGTCTTGCCGCCACGCTACTGGCTACCGCCGCAAGCGCTTTCGCCATGGGTTCCGCCCAGGCCGCCTATCCCGATAAACCTGTCCGCATCGTGGTCGGCTTTTCCGCCGGCGGCACCACCGATGTGATCGCCCGCATCATGGCCAAGGAGCTCACCGAGAGCCTGGGCCAGTCGTTCGTGGTCGAGAACAAGCCGGGCGCCGGCAGCAACATCGCCACCGACCAGGTGCAGCGCGCCGCGCCGGACGGCTACACGCTGCTGTTCGTGGCCGTCACCAGCGCCATCAACCAGACGCTGTACAAGAACGTCACGTTCGGCCTGACGAAGGACTTCACCCCCGTGGCGCTGGGCGCCAAGGTGCCGAACATCCTGGTGGTCAACCCCCAGGTGCCGGTCAAGACGGTGCAGGAACTGGTCGATTACGCCAAGAAGAACCCGGGCAAGCTGGCGTTTGCCTCGTCGGGCAGCGGCACCTCGATCCACATGGCCGGCGAGCTGTTCAAGATGCAGGCCGGCATCGACGTGCTGCACGTGCCCTACAAGGGCAGCGCCCCGGCCATCACCGACCTGATCGGCGGCCAGGTGCAGTTCATGTTCGACAACATGCCGTCGGCCTGGCCGCACGCCCAGTCGGGCAAGCTGCGCGCGCTGGCGGTGACCACGGCCGAGCGCTCCAAGAGCGCGCCGGACCTGCCCACCATGAAGGAAGCGGGCTTCGCCAACTTCGACGTGTCGTCGTGGTTCGGCCTGATCGCGCCGGCCGGCACGCCGCCCGACGTGGTCAACAAGCTCAACGCCGCCATGGTCAAGGCGCTGGACAAGCCCGAAGTGCAACTGGCCTTCGAAAAGCTGGGCGCCGTGGGCGTCAAGACCACGCCGGCCGAATTCGGCCAGTTCATCAAGTCGGAAGTGGAAGGCTGGGCGCCGGTGGTCAAGGCGTCGGGCGCCAAGGTCGACTGAGCGCGCGCTTCGTGCCGCGGCGGGTCAACCGCCGGTGGCCGATGACGGGGGACGGGCGGATGCCCGTCCCTATTTTTTTGTATCGTCGTCGCGGCGGGCCGTCGCCAGCATCGCGGTGCAGACGCCGCGCATCATGTCGACCTCGTCGCGGGTCAGGGCGACCCGGGAAAAAAGGTGCCGCATGCGCGGCAGCAGCTTCTTGGGATGGGCCGGGTCCAGGAAGCGCACGCCCACCAGCGCCTCTTCCCAGTGCGTCAGGAAGGCCTGCACCGCCTCGCCGGAAGCCGGCTCGGCGCCGCGCGAGGGCGCCTGCGCGGTCGACGCCGGCAGCAGGGCGGCGCCCTGGTCCACCAGCAGCGCGTAGCGCAGCTCCCAGGCCGCCAGTTGCAGCGCCTGGGCCACGTTCAGCGAGCTGTACTCGGGGTTGGCCGGGATGTGGCAGATGCGGTGGCACAGCCCGATCTGGGCGTTGGTGAGGCCGGCGCGCTCGGTGCCCAGCACGATGGCGGCACAGCCCTCGGCGGTTTCCGCCAGA
Organism: Achromobacter sp. 2789STDY5608615; assembly: GCF_001298995.1. NCBI lineage: Bacteria > Pseudomonadati > Pseudomonadota > Betaproteobacteria > Burkholderiales > Alcaligenaceae > Achromobacter > Achromobacter sp. 2789STDY5608615. The sequence goes on along the minus strand of NZ_CYTY01000002.1, from coordinate 227,408 downwards.
TGGGCGCAGGCCAGGTCGGCCGCCTGGCGGATGTCGCAGGGCGGGGGGGGCGAGGTCACGCACCCGGGCGGTCAGGGCGAACGCCAGGGTCACGGGCGCCAGCGCCTCTTCCAGGGTATCGTAGATGCGCGCGTTTTCCAGCACGTCCAGGGCGCCGCTGGCCAGCGCCACGGCTTCCGGCTGGCTGGTCACATCGGCGAATTTGGGCCCCACCAGCACCAATTCGGAGAAGCCCATGGTCTTGATCGCACGGGCCGCCGAACCGACGTTTCCGGGGTGGCTGGGGTTCACCATAATGAAGCGAACGCGTGAAAATGCTTGAGTCATTTAAAATGGCACGTTTGGCTTAGTGCCTTCCTGGTTTTTTGGGCCGTTTTCCCCCTGTCGGGGCGGCGGCGGACCCGGGAGGGCGGCTAGCGGCCTACCCACCGCATACGTACGGAATTTTATGCACCCGATGCTCAACATCGCCATCAAGGCGGCCCGGCGTGCCGGCACCATTATCAACCGTGCCAGCATGGATTTGGAACGACTCAGCGTGGCTCGCAAGGGGCCGCGCGATTATGTCACGGAAGTCGATCGCGCCGCCGAGGAGTCCATCGTCGAGACGCTGCGCGCCGCTTATCCGGATCACGCCGTCCTGGGCGAGGAATTCGGCTTGCAGGGCCCCGACCAGGCCGAGTTCCAGTGGATCATCGATCCGCTGGACGGCACCACCAACTTCATCCACGGCCTGCCCAACTACGCCGTGTCGATCGCGCTGACCCAGCGCGGCCAGGTCACGCAGGCGGTCATCTATGACCCGTCGCGCAACGAACTGTTCACCGCCAGCCGTGGCAGCGGCACGTTCCTGAACGACCGCCGCGTGCGCGTCTCGGGCCGCACCCGCTACCACGAGGCCCTGCTGGGCGCGCACTGGCCCAACTCGGGCGACCTGGAACAGGGCTCGGCCCGATTCCGCGCCATGGCCGAAGGCAGCACCGGCGTGCGCCGCCTGGGCGCCACCGTGCTGGACCTGGCCTATGTCGCCTGCGGCCGCCTGGACGGCTTCTGCGGCGTCGGCCTGAAGCCCTGGGACCTGGCGGCCGGCAGCCTGATGGTGCTGGAAGCCGGCGGCCTGGTCGCCGACTTCGACGGCGAGCAAGGCTGGATGGACTCCGGCAACGTGCTGGCCGCCAGCCCGAAGATCTTCACGCAGATGCTGTCGGCGCTGAACCCGACGCCGGCTGGCTGAGCGCGCTTCGTCGTCTCCACAAGAAACCGGCCTCGCGCCGGTTTTTTGTTTTGGGTGATGCGGTTTCGTCGTGTCTTGCGAGAACGGCCGGGGTGGACTGATTGCTCACGGTTCGGCCGGCCGCGGCCGGGTTCATGCGCTAAGGTCACGCCGGGAGTGACGCGGGGTGCCCGGCACCGAACGAATGGTCTGCCGGTGAGGAAGACGCCTGCGTCTTCCTCATACGGAGGTGATCGCATGACAGGAAAAACGTCGATGCGGCCGGGCCGGGCCGGCGCATTGCCGGCCGGCTATGCCGGTATTCACGGCGATATCGTTGAACTACTCGATAGCGCTCGCCGGACCGCGGTCCGACGGGTCAATGCACTGATGACGGCGAGTTATTGGGCGATCGGCCAACGGATCGTCGACGCCGAGCAGAAAGGCAGGCGGCGGGCCGGCTACGGGGAACAGTTGATTCAACGGTTGTCCATTGACCTGACCGCCCGGTTCGGACGCGGATTCAGCGCCGACAACCTGGAGAACATGCGGGGATTCTTCCTTGCCTATCCTCCATCTGCAATTTCCGAGACAGTGTCTCGGAAATTCGACCTATCCGATCTGGCCCAGGCATTCGCACTGCCATGGTCGGCGTACGTACGGTTGCTATCGGTCAAGGATGGCCAGGCTCGCCGGTTCTACGAGGCGCATGCGCTGCGTGGCGGCTGGAGCGTGCGCCAGCTCGACCGGCAGATCGAAAGCCAGTTCTACGAGCGCACGGCATTGTCCAGGAACAAGGACGCGGTGCTGGCCAAGGCAGCGCTCGCGATGCCCGCGGATGCTGTCACCCCGGATGATGCGATCAAGGATCCGTATGTGCTGGAGTTTCTCGATCTCAAGGACGAATACTCGGAATCCGACCTGGAAACCGCCCTGACGCAGCGTCTGGAAGGTTTCCTGCTGGAACTTGGGGACGGCTTCACCTTCGTGGGACGGCAGCGTCGATTGCGCATCGACCAGACCTGGTATCGCGTGGATCTGCTGCTGTTTCATCGCAGGCTGCGCTGCCTGGTCATCATCGATCTGAAACTCGGCAGCTTGACCCACGCGGATGTGGGCCAGATGCATATGTACTGCAACTATGCGAAAGCGCACTGGGCGCTTGCTGACGAGAATCCACCGGTGGGGCTTATCCTGTGCGCGGACAAGGGCCGTGCGCTGGCGCAGTATGCGTTGGACGGACTGCCAACCCAGGTCATGGCAGCCAACTACCGTACCGTGTTGCCGGATGCTGCGTTGCTGCAGAGGGAACTGGAGGCCACGCGCAGGCGGTTCGAGGCGCGCGAATCGCGCAGCGCCCGCAAGCGAAAATCGTAGCCGCCGGTTCAGCGTTTCCCCATTCGGCAGGCGGTCGGTGTGCGTTGGGTCACCCTTCGCCGCCCTGCGACACCAGCCCACCCTCGAGCGGCACGAACCACGCCCGCAGCCCCAGCTCGCGCACGATCGGCGCGGTCGCCTGCAGCGGCATCTGCGAGAACGCGGTGGACAGGGCGTCGGCCATGGTGGCGTTGGGCGCCATCACCGACACGCTCTGGTAGCGCGGCTGCGCGGCGCCGGTGCGGGGGTCGAACAGGTGTGTGTAGCGGCCCGCCGCATCCAGGGCGGTGCCGTAGCCGCCTGAGGTGGCCAGTGCCTGGTTGCGCACGGGCACCGAAGCCAGGATCCGCTGCGGCGCCCGGGGGTCGGCCAGCCCGACCCGCCAGTCGCCGGGCGACGCGCGGCGGTCCAGCCCGCGTATCTCGCCCATGTCGACCAGCGCGCGTTCCAGCCCGCCTTGCCTGAGCAGGCGCGTGATGCAATCGGTGATGTAGCCCTGGGCGATGCCGTTGAGCGTGATGCCCATCCCGGGCCGTTGCAGCGCGATACGACGGCTGTCCAGCGTCACGGCGTGATACGAGACGCGCGCCAGGGTCTGCGCCAGTTCGGCTTCGGACGGGCCTTGCGCTGCCGCGCCGGCCCGCGCGAAATGGCTGGCATACAGCTGCCAGAGCGGCTGCACGGTGGGGTCGAAGACGCCATCGGTCAGGCGGCTGTAGCGCAGTCCGTCGCCAAGCAGGCGCAGCAGGTCGGCGGGCGGATCGGCCAGGTAGCCCTGCCGGTTCAGCCGCGCCAGCGCGCTGTCGTCGCGGTACAGGCTGAATATGCCTTCCAGGCGATGCAGTTCTGCCAGCGCCTGCGCGATCAGTTGCCGCGCGGTGCGCGGGTCGGGATGGTAGAGCCGCAGCTCGGCATCCGCGCCTAGCGCGACGCCTTGCCAGGTGGTGGGAGCGATCGCGGCGGATGCGCGGCGCAAGGACAGGGGGGCGAGCGCCAGCGCGGACGTCGCGGCGGCGATGCCGATGAAACGGCGGCGGCGGGGATTCATGGCGGTGGGCATGGCGGAATGGAGCGGCGTGGGGCGGCGGGCGGCCGCGCTACTGGGCGAAGACATAGGCTTCCGGAACCTCGGCATAGGCCACGACGCGGCCGCCGTGCGCCCGGGCGAAGGCCTCGGCGGGCGCGCGCAGCGAGAACGGCATGGCGTCTTCGGCGCCCATGCCGCCGACGAAGCGGCCCTCGATGACGTAGAACGCCTGGCGCGCGTCGATCCAGGCGGCCGGATCGGGCGCGCCGTCCGGCCCGGCGGTGGCCATGTCGTTCACGTAGATCGCGGTGATGGCCTTGGGCTCCTCGGGCAGCAGGGTGTAGGCGAACACCTGCTTGATCGACGAGAACCAGACCGGCGCCGGCCGGCCCTTGATGAAGATCTGTCCTTTCGGGCCGGCGTGGTCGGCCAGGGCCATGCCGCAGTAGTGGCCGACCGATTGCGACGTGACCGGCTGGGGCGGCGGCGGGGCGGCGGGCGCGGCGCCGTCGCCGCAGGCGGTCACGGCCAGCAGCGCGGCCAGGCAAAGGGAAAGCAGCAGGGGTCTCATAGCGGCCGGTTCCTGAACGAGGCGATTGCCAGCAGGAAGGGCGCGGCGATCCACAGCAGCAGCGCCGCCACCAGCGCGGGCACGGGCAGGCTGGCCTGGTCGCTCACGCCCGCCATGCCGGCGTACAGCGAAATGTTCTCGAAGCCCGTCAGGTTGAGCAGGCGGTAGACGTCGGAGGGGTTGAGCAGCAGCAGCGCGTTGAGCAGGCCGGGACTGACGTGGCGGCCCTGGTCGGCCGCCAGCAGGCCCAGCAGCGCCATGTCGTAGATCACCACGAAGAACAGCCACACGCCGACGGCGATGCCGGCCGCGGTGGCGCGTTCGCGCACCCGCGTGCTGATGAGGTAGCCCATGGCCAGGAAACTCGCGCCCAGCAGCACGCTGGCGCCGATCAGCAGCGCGAACGGCTGCCAGGCGGCCGGGTCCAGGCCGCCATAGGCCCATTGCAACGCCAGGCCGGCCGAGCCGTAGCCGGCGCCGGTGGCCAGCGCCAGGATCGCCAGGTGGCCGATGAACTTGCCCACCAGCACCTGCCAGCGTGCCACGGGGTAGCTCAGCAGCAGGGCCATGGTGCCGCGGTCGACTTCGCCGACCACCGCGTCGTAGGCCAGCAGCATGGCGATGAGCGGCACCAGGAAGATCGACAGGCTCGACAGGCTGACCACGGTGACGGTCAGCGGGTCGGCCTTGACGGTGCCGGTCGGCGAACTGCCCAGCAGGCCCAGGGCCAGCGCCAGCGCGCCCAGCAGCAGGGCGGTGGCGAGCACCCAGCGGTTGCGCAGGCCGTCGCGGATTTCCTTGCCGATGATGGTGCAGACGGCGTTCATATGTCTTCCCGTTCAAGCAGGTGGGCGTAGATGTCGTCCAGGCTGGGGGCCTGGATGTCGAGGTCGGCGATGGGCGCGGCGATGGCGCCGATGCCGCGGATGGCGTCGACCTTGTCGCGTTCCAGGCAGGCCAGTTCGTAGCGGCAGGCGTCGAGGCGGCGCCACGGCCGCGCCAGCACCGTGCCGGTCTGCGGCGCGGCCAGTGTCAGCCGGATGCGGATGGGCAGCCCGGTGGACTGGCGCAGCGCCGACATGGCGCCGTCGGCGATCTTCCGGCCGGCCTTCATGACGATGATGCGGTCGGCGTGGCCGGCCAGTTCCGACAGCGCATGGGTGCTGAGCAGGACGGTGGCGCCGGCGGCGCGCAGCTCGTGGACGATGTCGTAGAACATCAGGCGCGAGGCCGGGTCCAGCCCGGTGGTCGGTTCATCGAACAGCAGCACGCGCGGCTCGCCCAGCAGGGCCTGGGCCAGCGCCAGGCGTTGCCGCATGCCCTTGGAATAGCCGCCCACGCGGCGGTGGGCGGCGCCGGCGATGCCGACCCTCTCCAGCAGCGCGGGGTTGCCGGACAGCGGCCGGCGCTTGAGCCGGGCGTAGAACGCCAGCGTCTCCACGCCGGTCAGCGAGGGATGCAGCGCGACGGTTTCCGGCAGGTAGCCGATGCGGTCGCGCAGGCGTGCGGCGGCGCGGCTGTGGGCGTCTTGGCCGAACAGCGTGACGCGTCCGTGGGTGGGGCGGATCAGCCCCAGCACCAGCTTGATCAGCGTGCTCTTGCCGGCGCCGTTGTGGCCGGCCAGCGCCACGCACTCGCCTTGGCGCAGTTGCAGGTCGAGGCCGTCGATGGCGCGCTGCGCGCCATAGTGCTTGCTGACGCCGGCCAGCGTCACCAGGTCGGTATTCATGGAGTCTCCTTGGCGCGGGTGGCGGGGCGCGGCGGCGGCTGCATCAGCGGCGCGCTGTCGATGACGCCGCCCGGCAGGATGGCGGGAAATTGGGATTGGGCCCAGCGCACGATCGAGATCGAGGGGCTGTTGAGCAGGATGCGCGCGGCCGGCGCGCGCCACAGCAGCTGGTCGACCACGTCGTTGGGCCGGTAGGCGGTGTCGGCGATGCCGTCGCCGTCCAGGTCGAAGGCGGTGTTGTCGCTCCAGTAGTTGCCGCGGCCGTTCACCGCCCAGTCGAGCGTGCGGGTGCCGACGTACTTCACCTGGTTCTTGTTGTTCAGGAAGGCGTTGCCCGAGATCTGGTTGCCGTCCGACCCGGCGGTGTAGTGCACGCCGATCTCGCAGTTGGCGAAGCGGTTGTCGAGGAACGCGTTGTGGTTGGCGTTGTAGATGAACACGCACTTGCCGGCGCCATCGACCGTGTTGCCGGTGATGCGCGACTGGTTGGCGTAGTTCAGCATCAGGCCCTGCTCGCGGCTGTCGCGCGCGATGTTGCCCTGCACCACCAGGCGGTGCGAATACATGATGGCGTAGGCGATATCGTTGCCGCTCGAGACGTTGCCGCTGATCTCGCTGTCATTGGTGTACATGTAGTGGACCGCGTAGCGCAGGTCGTGGAAGTAGTTGCCGCTGAAGGTGTTCTGCTTGCTGGTGTTGACGAAGATGCCGTCGCGGCCCGCGGAGATGTCGTTGTCCAGCACTTGCGTGCCGGGCGTGTTCCACAGCGTGACGCCGTTGCCGCGCTCGGCCACGCGCAGCTCGCGGTTGCCGACGATGCGGTTGCCGGTCACCAATGCGTCATTGGGGCCCCACACGTGCACGCCCACCAGGTTGTCGAGGATGTCGTTGTGTTCGACCCGCGCGCGGTGCGCGCCGCGGTCCAGGAACACGCCGGCGTCCATGTCCGACAGGCTCAGCCCCGAACGCGTGACGGTCAGGTTGCGCAGCGTTACGTCCTCGGCCTTGACCCACAGCGTGCGGCCCCGGCGCGTGCCGGCGATGACGGCGGCGCGGTCGGGCGGCCCTTGCAGGGTCAGGGGCTTGTCGATGACGATGCCGCCGGTGTAGCTGCCGGGCGCCAGCACCAGCACGTCGCCGGGCTGGGCCGCGGCCACCGCCGCGGCCAGGTCCGCGCCCGCGGCGATGGCCACGGTGGCCGCCGCGCCGGCGGGCGCCCAGCCGAGCAGGCTCCCCAGCGCGGCCAGCGTGGCCAGCACGGCGGCGGTCCTCCTGCCGCCCCGGGTCAGGTTCGCGATGCACGTCATGGGCGTTACGCCGTCTTCTTGGGCAGGACCACCAACTGGCCGGACATTTCCATGTGCAGCGCGTGGCAGAACCACTGGCAGTAGTACCAGTGCACGCCCGGCCGGTCCGCCGTGAACGTCACCGACGAGGTCGCCTGGGGTCCGATTTCCATGGCGATGCCGTGGCCTTCGAGCGTGAAGCCGTGCGTCAGGTCTTCGATCACCTCCATGTTGGTGACCACCACGGTGACCTCGTCGCCCTGGTTGACCTCGATCCGCTTGAGGCTGAACATCGGCGCCACCGCCATCATGTAGACGCGCACCTTGTTGCCGTCGCGCACGATCTTGGCGGCGTCCTCCAGCGTGACGCCGTCCTTCTTGGCCATCTGGCGCGCGTCTTCCCACATGGGGTCGTCGCGTTTCCAGATGCTGATGGGATGGACCTTGGAGCGGTGCACCAGGCACATGTCGTGCGGCTCGGCGAAGCTGGGGCCGTCATGCACGAGCTTCATGGTGTCGCCGGAGATGTCGATGAGCTGGTCGTTCTCGGGCTTGAGCGGGCCGACGTTCAGGAAGCGATCCTTCGAGAACTTGTTCAGCGACACCAGCCACTTGCCGTCGGCCTCGCGCGTCTCGCCCATGGTGGAGTGGTTGTGGCCGGGTTGGTAGTGCACGTCCAGCTTCTGGATGATCGGGTCGACCTTCTCGCCCTTGTAGGCGCGCTTGGCCAGGTCGATGTTCCACTTGACCATCTGGCTGTCGATGAACAGCGTGGTGTAGGCGTTGCCGCGGCCGTCGAAGGCGGTGTGCAGCGGGCCCAGGCCCAGCTGCGGTTCGGCCACCACGCAATCGCGCGGCTTGATCTTGTCGTCGAACAGGTCGTCCAGCGTGCGAACGTCCAGCACGGTCACCGTGGGCGACAGCTTGCCGTTGAGCACCAGGTGGATGCCGTCGGGCGCGGCGTTGCAGCCGTGCGGCGAGTTCGGCACCGGGATGTAGCGGGTGTACTTGGAGCCGTGGCGGCCGTCGATCACCGGCACGCCGCCCATCATCTTGAAGTCGCCCTTCTTGACGGCTTCCTCGATGCGCTTGATGTTGAACACCACCACCCAGTCCTGCTCGTTGGCGGAGGCTTCCTCCACCGTCAGGCCTTTCTCCGAGTTGTAGCAGGTCGAGAAGGAATACTTGCCCTGGTAGTCGGCGTCGCCGTTGTCGAGGTTGCCGTCCACCAGCACCTGCCAGGCGACCTTCATGGTGTCGCCGTCCAGCGCGGTGTAAATGGCGAAGAAGTTCTTCTTGGGATCGTCGGTGACCTTGCCGTCGTTGGGCAGCGGGATGATGTGCTCGCCGTTGGCGAAGACGTAGCCGGTGCGCGGATAGCGCTGCGGCCGCAGGCCGTGCACGCCGGACACGTTGGGCAGCTCGGTGATCTTGTCGGTCTTCATCACGTCCAGGCGGATGCGGGCGACGCGGTTGTTGGCCTTGTCGTTGATGAAGAGGTAGCGGCCGTCGTAGGTGCGGTCGGTGAACGACAGATGCGGGTGGTGGGCGTCGCCATTCAGGAACACGCCGCCCTTGTCCTTGAGGTATTCGCGGGTCTCGGGCGTCAGGCCTTCGGTGAGGATCTTGCGGCTTTCGTTGGTGCGGCCCCAGCCGGTGGCGCTGCAGTGGTTGAAGACCGGGATGCGCACCAGTTCGCGCATGGAAGGCAGCCCCAGCACGCGCACTTCGCCCGACTGGCCGCTGGAGTTGAAGGCATAGTATTCGTCCAGCTCGCCCGGCGCGACGTGGCCGCTCTGGCCGGCGGCGCCGGCCTTGGCGTCCTTGCCGTGGGCGGTGGACAGCTGCGCGCCGCCCACCAGGCCGGCCGCGCCGGTGATGGCGGCGGTTCCCAGGAAGCTGCGGCGGCTCAGGCCGGTTTTGTCGGGGTTCTTGTCGGACATGGGTAACTCCTCGATAGGAACGGCGTCTCGCGCCGCGGAACGGAAATCAGGATTCGGAGGTCGCGGGCGCGTTCGGGTTGGGCGCGCGGTGCAGCACCACCTCCTGCACCGCGGGCTCGCTGTCGGCGGCGCGGCGTCGCTCGCGCTTGCCGTGCTGCTGGATCAGGTGCGGGCACTTTTGCTTGTGGTGGTAGAGCATCTGGCAATGCAGGCACTGGATGCACTCGTTCGGGTTGATCTCGCCGGTCGGCTCGATGGCTTGAACCGGGCATTCCTTGGCGCAGTGTTGACAGGGGTTGCCGCAGTCGCGGTAGCGGCGCAGCCAGTCGAAGATGCGCAGCCGCGCCGGAATCGCCAGGGCCGCGCCCAGCGGACAGAGGTAGCGGCAGAAGAAGCGTTCGATGAACAGGCCCGCGGCCACCAGCGCCACCGCGAACAGCACGAACGGCCAGTCGCGCAGGAAGCGCAGGATGATGGCGGTCTTGAAGGGTTCGACCTCGGCCAGCCGCTCGGCCAGCGCCAGGTCGTACAGCGAGAAGCCGAACAGCACCAGGAAGATCACGTACTTCAGGGTCGACAGGCGCTGGTTGACGCCGTGGCGCACCGTGACCTGGCGCAGCCCCAGGCGCTTGGCGACGCGGTTGGCCAGTTCCTGCAGCGCGCCGAACGGGCACAGCCAGCCGCAGAAGGCGCCGCGGTTCCAGAACACCATCGAAATGGCGGTGGCGCACCACAGGATGAACACCAGGGGATCCATCAGGAAGTAGTCCCAGCGGAAGTCGGTGCGCAGCGCCGAGAAGAACGTCAGCACGTTGACGATGGACAGCTGGGCCTGGCCGTACCAGCCGATCCAGAACAGCGCGAAGGCCAGGAACGCCAGGCGCAGCCGGTCATGCAGCAGCGGCCGGCTGGTCAGCTGGTCCTGGAAGAAGAAGATGCCCACCAGCACCAGCAACGCCGCCGTCAGGATCGCCACCTGCACGGCCTTGCCGCGCCAGATCTGCTGCCACAGCGCGGGCGGGGCGGCGTCCTCGGCCGTCGCCTCGGGGGCCGGCGCCGACGCGGCCGGCGCGGCGCGGGTATAGCGGTCGGGCAGGGTGTACGGCAGGTCGAAGGTGACGAAGGCCTTGTCCGACACGCTCAGCACGCGCTGCACCATCAATTGCAGCCGCCACGGCTTGACCGGGTCGAACGCGGCGTCCTCCGGCACCACGAACAGCGCCACTTCGCGCAGGGCCGGCGCACCCTGCGCGGCGACGTCGGCCAGGCGCTGGTGATTGCGGTCGCGGAAGCGGAAGCTGCCTTCGTCCTGGATGATCTCGATGCGGTCGAAGATGCCGCCGCGCACGTAACCCGAGCCCTTGAATGAATAAGCGCCATTGCCCGCCACCAGGATGGCCTGCTGGCCGGGCTTCAGGCGTTCCTTCAGGCGCTGCCATTCCACATCGCCGAGCAGGCTGCGGCCGACCGACGGCACGCTTGCCAGCGCCACGTACAGGTCGATGAAGACGTCGTCGTCGGCCGCTTCCTGGCCGCGTTCGGCGGCGTCCTGCCGGCCCGATTCGCGGAACACGCGGTTGACGTCCTCGGGCGCCAGGCGCAGGTTGCGCACCGCGCCGGCGTCGAGCAGGGCCTGCCACGATTCGACCGCGTCGCGGGTGTCATCGATCTGGCGCGCGGGCGCGGTGGCCGCCGTGGCGGCGGGCGTGGCGCTGGCGGCGCCGGCGCCATCCACGCCGTAGGCGCGCGCCACCGCGATGGCCGAGCGCGTGATGCTGTCGCCAATCACCATGAGGGTGACAGTGGCGCCGCTGATGATGTCCACCGGCGGCGGCGCGCCATGACGCGGCGGGCTGTCGATGAAGTTCAGGCCGACGTAGCCCTGGATGAAGTGATCGACCTTGGCTTGCGGAATGCCGATCAGCACGATGGGCTCGTGATGCTCCACCAGCCTGGCGCCGACGATGCGGCCGTTGTCCGCCAGCGCCACCAGCACATCGATGGGCTTGCTGGAATAGCCGCGGGTGTTGACCACGTCGGAGGTCAGGTAGATGCGGCCCAGGGCGCGCTCGCCGGCATAGGCGCGCGCGGTCATCGGTTTGCCCTCGGGCGGGCCGACGCGATCGGCGCCGGGGAAGGGGTCGGCGATGGAAACCGTCTTCAGGAAGTCGGGCAGCCGCTGCGCCTGGACGGCGTTCGCGCACAACGTACAGCACAGCAGGAAAATTGAAATGAAGACCAGGATGAAAGGGGGGAATGCGCGATGTGTGCCGCGATGTGTCCCGTGATGTGCCCCGCAACGTGCCCCGTAATGTGCCGCCTGACTGCCGCGCATGCTTCGACTCTTTGTTGGTGTAGGTTTGCAGCCATCCTACGAATCGATGCGCGGGTCCACGTTGCGGTTTGTCAAGATCGTCGGCGTAATCAGTAATACCCCTATTGACCATAGGGCTGTGCGCAGGTAAGCGCGCTTCGCTTGACGCGCATCAAGCGGCTTGCCGGGTCCCCCTCCTAGACTGGTGCGCGGTGGCGTTGCGGGCGGAGTCCGGCAACGCGCAGATACACCGTTCAGTCATCGGAGAAGATTCAATGCTTGCCAAAACCACCCTGGCCATCCTGCTGTCGGCCGCCAGCCTGCCCGCGCTTGCCGCGCAATGCGAAGCCACCGTCGAAAGCAACGACGCCATGCAGTACAACGTCAAGGAAATCGTCGTCGACAAGAGCTGCAAGCAGTTCACCGTGCACCTGAAGCACGTCGGCAAGATGGCCAAGGTCGCCATGGGCCACAACCTGGTGCTGACCAAGGACGCCGACAAGCAGGGCGTCGCCACCGACGGCATGGGCGCCGGCCTGGCGCAGGACTGCGTCAAGGCGGGCGACACCCGCGTCATCGCCCACACCAAGGTTATCGGCGGCGGCGAATCCGATTCGGTCACGTTCGACGTGTCCAAGATCGCCGCGGGCGAGAACTACGCCTACTTCTGCTCCTTCCCCGGCCACTGGGCCATGATGAAGGGCACGCTCAAGCTGGGCGGTTGAGTCCGTCTCTTTCAGGAGTCGAGGGGCGCGGAGGCGGGCGCAACCTCCAGGAACCGCAGCGGCTGTCCTTGCGGCGGCGCGTCGGCCAGGGCCTCATCGCGCACGACGGCATGACCGCGCACGACGGTGTGAATGGGCCAGCCCGTGACGCGCAGGCCGTCATACGGCGTCCAGCCGCTGACGCTGGCGATCCAGGCGTTGTGGATGGTGCGGCGCGCCTGGAGATCGACGATGCTGAAATCGGCGTCATCGCCCAGCGCGATGCGGCCCTTGCCTTCGATGCCGAACAGGCGCGCCGGGCCGGCGCTGGTCAGGTCCGCCAGGCGCGGGAGGCTCAGGCGGCCGGCATGCACGTGGTCGAGCATCAGGGGCAGCAGGGTCTGCACGCCCGTCATGCCGCTGGGGGACTGCGGATAGGGCCTGGCCTTCTCTTCCAATGTGTGCGGCGCGTGGTCGCTGCCGATGACATCGACCACGCCGTCACGAATGGCCTGCCACAGCGCATCCTGGTGGCGCTGCTCGCGCACCGGCGGATTCATCTGCGCCAGGCTGCCCAGCCGTTCGTAGCAGTCGGGCGCGTGCAGCGTGAGGTGATGCGGCGTGACTTCGACGCTGACGCGCCGCTTGTGCCCGGCCAGGAAGGCGATCTCCTCGGCGCTGGAGACGTGCAGCACGTGCAGCCGCCGCCCGGCTTCGGCCGCCAGGCGCACAATGCGCCGCGTGGCCATCAGCGCGCTTTCGACGTCGCGCCAGTGAGGGTGCTGGCGGATGTCGCCGCTGGCCTGCACGATCGATTTGCGCTCGCGCAGCCGGGCCTCGTCCTCGGCATGCACGGCCATGCGGCGGCGGCCGTGGCGCAGGATGCGGCGCAGTACGTCGGTTTCATCGGCCAGCAGATCGCCGAAGGAACTGCCCATGAAGACCTTGACGCCAGCACAGCCGGGCAGGTCTTCCAGCTCGGCCAGTCGCTCGGCATTGACCGCGGAACCGCCGATATAGAACGCATGGTCGCACCAGGCGCGGCCACGCGCCGCATCGAGCTTGACCTGCAAATCGACGGCCGTGAGCGTCAGCGGGCTGGTGTTCGGCATTTCGAAGATGCTGGTCACGCCGCCCAGCACCGCGCCGCGCGTGCCGGCTTCGAGGGTTTCCTTGTGGGTCAGGCCGGGTTCGCGGAAATGCACCTGGCTGTCGATGACGCCGGGCAGGACATGCAGGCCGGCCGCGTCCAGCGTGGCGTCCGCGCGCCAGTCGCCCAGGCTGCCCAGCGCCACCACGCGGCCGTCGCGCGCGGCGATGTCGATGCGCGCCATCGCGCCGCCCGGCAGCAGCACGATGCCCCCGCGCACCAGCAGGTCGGCCTGCCGTCGGGAGGGTTGCCCGGCGTCGATCATGCGGAGGTTTCCTGGCGCGGCGTGAGGGGGAAGGGCTTGGCCGATGGGTGTGCCGTCATTCAAAACTCGTTCTGGATGTTCTTGTAGCCATGCACCAGCGCATTGTTGGTGCGCGCCACGTCTTCGGAAAACTCGCTGGCCGCGGCGGGCACCTGCGGCAGCGACGCCAGATCGGTGTCCGGGCCGATGCGCTCGGTCGATCGCACGTAGAAGCCCGGCGGCAGGCGGACGCCATCGACCACCGCGTTGTAGCGCACCACGCAGCCGTCCTCGACCGTACAGTTGAACAACACGCTGTTGAAGCCGATGAACACGCCGTCGCCCACCGCGCAGGGGCCGTGCACGATGGCGCGGTGCGCGATCGACGTGCGCTGGCCGATGCGCACGCGCGCGCCCGACTTGGAATGGATCACCACGCCGTCCTGGATGTTGGAGTGCGCGCCGATCACGATCGGGTCGATGCGGCCCTGCGCGTCCATCTCGTCGGCGCGGATGACGGCATAGGGGCCGATGAAGACGTTTTCCTCCACGATGACCGGGCCGCAGAGAATGGCGGTGGGATCGACGAAGGCGCTGGGGTGGATCTGCGGCAGGTCGCCGCGCGGGTTCTTGCGGATCATGGGAGGCCTTGACGATGAGCCGGGTGCGTTTAAATGAAATGTTATAATATAACAATATTGATCGAAAGCGCCCGCTCAAAAAGCGCCGGAGATGGGGATGCAAACCTCGCCCATCCGTCATCCGCACGACCCGTGTCACCGGCGTGTCACGCATTTTCCGGGTACGATTACCGGTCGTGTAACTTCTGGAGCTCCTGATGGAGTGGCTGCTGGACCCCGCTGCGTGGGTCGGCTTGCTTACCCTGGTCGTCCTTGAGATCGTCCTGGGAATCGATAACCTGATTTTCATCGCCATCCTGGCGGACAAGCTGCCCCCGTCGCAACGCGACCGCGCGCGCATCCTTGGCCTCAGCCTGGCGCTCGTCATGCGGCTTGGCCTGTTGTCGGTCATGTCGTGGCTGGTCACCCTGACCACCCCCCTGTTTTCGGTCGGACCGCTGGCGCCCTCCGGGCGCGACCTGATCCTCATGGCCGGCGGTTTCTTCCTGCTGTTCAAGGGCACCATGGAGCTGCATGAGCGCCTGGAAGGCGGCCAGCATGGCGGCTCTTCCGGACCGCGCGTGTACGCCAGCTTCTGGGTCATCGTCACGCAGATCGTGGTGCTGGACGCGGTGTTCTCGCTGGACTCGGTCATCACCGCGGTCGGCATGGTGGACCACCTGGCCATCATGATGATCGCCGTGGTCATCGCCATCGGCATCATGCTGCTGGCCTCCAAGCCGCTGACGCGCTTCGTCAACGCCCACCCGACGGTGGTGGTGCTGTGCCTGGGCTTTTTGCTCATGATCGGCTTCTCGCTGCTGGCGGAGGCCTTCGGCTTCAAGGTGCCCAAGGGCTACCTGTACGCCGCCATCGGCTTCTCGGTGGCGATCGAGGCGTTGAATCAGCTGGCGCGCCGCAACCTGCTCAAGCTGGACGCGCGCCGTCCGATGCGCGAACGCACCGCCTCGGCGGTGCTGCGCATGCTGGGCAAGCGCCCGCCGGCCGACGAACCCGACCTGCCCAGCGCCGACGGCCCCGCCATCCCGGCCTTCGGCGTGGAAGAGCGCAACATGGTCAGCGGCGTGCTGACCCTGGCCGAACGCTCGATCCGCTCGATCATGACGCCGCGCACCGACGTGTCGTGGATCAACATCGACGACGACCCCGACACCATCCGGCGCCAGATCACCGAGGCGCCGCACAGCTTCTTCCCGGTCTGCCGCGGCTCGCTCGACGAGGTGCTGGGCATCGCCCGCGCCAAGGACCTGGTGGCGGACCTGATCACCGAGGGCCGGGTGCGCCGCAACCGCCTGCGCGACCCGATCATCGTGCACGAGGCGATCGGCATCCTGCGCCTGATGGACACCCTCAAGCGCTCGCGCGGCCAGCTGGTGCTGGTGGCCGACGAGTTCGGCGCCATCGAGGGCCTGGTGACGCCGATCGACGTGTTCGAGGCCATCGCCGGTGAATTCCCCGACGAGGACGAACTGCCGGACATCGTCGCCGACGGCCCCAACATCTGGAAGATTGACGGCGCGGCCGACCTGCACCATGTCGAACAGGTGCTGGAAACCGAGGGCCTGGTCGACGACGCGCAGGACTTCTCCACCCTGGCGGGCTACCTGCTGTCGCGCTTCGGCCACCTGCCCAAGCCGGGCGACGTCTGCGAATACGAGATCCACCACGACCATTTCCGCTTCGAAGTGCTGGAAATGGACGGTCGCCGCATTGCCCTGGTGCGCGTCGAGAAGCGCGCGCCCGAGCCGCTCGACGAAGACGCGTCGCTGACTCATGACTAGCCTCCGACATTGCCCCAAGGAACTCCGCCATCGTGACTGACTCCACGCTCTATCTCATCAAGGCCTTCATCCTCGGCATCGTCGAGGGGCTGACCGAATTCATCCCGGTTTCCAGCACCGGCCACCTGATTTTGATCGGCGACTGGATCAACTTCGAGTCCAGCCAGGGCAAGGTGTTCGAGGTGGTGATCCAGCTGGGGTTGATCCTGGCGGTGATGTGGATCTTCCGCGCCCGGCTGCTGCAGCTGATCCGCGGCACGCTGACCGGCGTGGCGAGCGAGGTGGCCTTCACCCGCAACCTGCTGATCGCCTTCCTGCCGGCGGCGGTCATCGGCGCCATTTTCATCAAGTCCATCAAGCAGGTGTTCTACCACCCCGGCGTGGTGGTGGTGACGCTGGTGCTGGGCGGCCTGATCATGCTGTACGTGGAGCGCCGCACCCGCCACACCCCCGGGGACGTGCCGGGCGCGGCCGACGACACCGCCTCGGACGAGCGCGCCACCGCCCGCACCCTGGAACAGATCACCTGGAAGCAGGCGCTGGGCGTGGGCGTGGCGCAGTGCCTGGCCATGATCCCCGGCACCTCGCGCTCGGGCGCCACCATCATCGGCGGCATGATCGCCGGCATCCAGCGCAAGACGGCCACCGAGTTCTCGTTCTTCCTGGCCATGCCGACCATGCTGGGCGCGGCCGTGTACGACATGTACAAGAACATGGACCTGCTGACCCAGCACGACCTGTCCGGCATCGCCGTCGGCTTCGTGGCGGCCTTCCTGAGCGCCATCGTGGTGGTGCGCGCGGTGCTGCGCTTCGTCGCCAACCACACCTATCGCGTGTTCGCCTGGTACCGCATCGTGTTCGGCGCCATCGTGGCGGCCTGGATCTTCACCCGCTGAAGGCCGGGGCCCCGCCGCCAGGAGGGCAAAAAGAAAGGGCCGCGCATGACGCGGCCCTTTGCTTGGGGCGGACAGGGCGGGCGCGCCGCCTAGTCGGCCGTTTCCAGGTCGTAGAACTCCAGTCCGTCGCGGTCGATGACCAGCCAGCCGCCGCGCGGCGGCGACACGTGGTCACAGTCCCAGTCCGGCAGCACCCAGCGTTCGCGTTTCGCGCCGTCGACCTCCAGCACGTGGCGGGCGGGGCGGTGCGTGTGGCCGTGCACCATCAGCGTGACGCCGTGGTCGCGGAAGGCCTGCTCGACGGCGCCGGCGTTGACGTCCATGATCTCCATGGACTTGGCCTGGTTGGCCATCTGGCTTTCGCCGCGGGCCTGCTGCGCCATCGCCAGGCGCTCGGGGATGGTCTTGGCCAGGAACTCGGCTTGCCATTGCGGGTTGCGCACCATCTGGCGGAACTGCTGGTAGGCAGCGTCGTCGGTACAGAACTCGTCGCCGTGGGTCAGCAGGATGTCGCCGTAGTCGGTCTGCAGCAGCGCCGGCTCGGGCAGCAGCCTGGCGCCCACCGCGGCGGCCAGTTCCTCGCCGATCAGGAAGTCGCGGTTGCCGCGGCCCAGCCACACCGGAATGCGGCCGGCCGTGGCGCGCAGCGCCGTCAGCGCCGTGGCCAGCCACGGCGGCGCGGCGCGGATCACGTCGTCGCCGATCCAGGCGTCGAAGATGTCGCCCGGCAGCAGCAGGGCGGCGGCTTCTTCCTCGGCCGCCTGCAGGAAGGCCAGGAAGGCCTCCGAGGTGGCCGGCGTGGCCGGCCCCAGGTGCAGGTCGGAGGCCAGCCAGATCGGACCGGACAGGACGATCTTATTCAAGAACTTCGGCCTTCTCGATGATCACGTCTTCGTTCGGCACGTTCTGGTGGAAGCCCTTGTTGCCGGTCTTCACGCCCTTGATCTTGTCGACCACGTCGGTGCCTTCGGTGACGCTGCCGAACACGGCGTAGCCCCAGCCGTTCGGCGTGGGCGCGGTGAAGTTCAGGAAGTCGTTGTTCGAGACGTTGATGAAGAACTGCGCGGTGGCCGAGTGCGGGTCGCTGGTGCGGGCCATCGCCAGGGTGTACTTGTCGTTCTTCAGGCCGTTGTTGGCCTCGTTCTCGATCGGGGCATGGGTCTGCTTCTGCTTCATGCCGGGCTCGAAACCGCCGCCCTGGATCATGAAGCCGTCGATCACGCGATGGAACACCGTGCCGTTGTAGAAGCCTTCCTTGACGTAGGTCAGGAAATTCTCGACGGTCTTGGGCGCCTTGGCGGCGTCCAGGGTGATGACCATGTCGCCTTGGTTGGTGTGAAGCTTGACGCGGGGATTGGTGCTCATGGCTTTTGTGCCTTCAGAGGTGGAGTTGGAGGGGGCGGCCGCGGGCGCGGCGCTGACGAGCGCCGGAGCAAACGCCAGCGCGAACGAGCACGCCGTCAGGCGCAGCAGGTGAAGAGGGGAGTAGCGAGACATCATTTGTGTTGCCTATCCTTCAGCATGGTTTCGACTTCGCGGGCCTTGTCCTGCATGCCCGGCACGCCTTCGCCGGCGGCCTGCTTGTAGGTGCGCAGGGCCTGCAGCAGTTGCAGGTCGCCCAGGTTGGCGCGCGCGGCGGCGTAGCCCGGGTCGGCGCGCAAGGCCATTTGCAGGGCGTCCTGCGCTTTTTCAAGTTCGCCCCGGCTGGCATATAGAGCCGCCAGGTTGTTCCAAGGTTCCGGCAGCTCGGGGAAGCGGGTCGTCATCTCGGTGTAGATGTCGATGGCCTCGGCCTTGCGGTCGAGCGCGGCCAGGGCGCGGGCGTGCTGGAACATCAGCTGCACGTCGGTGCCGCGCTGGTCCTTGATCTCGGCTTCGCGCTTTTCGATCATCGCCAGCGCCTCGGCGTTGTCGCCGCGGTTCAGCAGGCGTTCGATGTGGGTGGTGATCTGCGAGGCGGACGGCTGCAGCCGCGTGTCAACGCTGGGTTGCACCGACTTGAGCACGTTCGACAGGCCTTCCCAGCCGCCTTCGGGCGGGATGGGGTCGAGGGTGGTCCGGTTGGCGTTCGGGTTCTCGCCCGAGCCGCCGGCCATGGACTGGGCGTAGGCGCCGGCGAGCGGCGATCCGGCCAGGGCCAGGGCGAGCAGGGTGACGCAAAAACGCGGCTTGATAGTCACGTGGGCATCCGTTAAAAGTCGTGGCCGGCCGGCGCTGACGCGCGCGGCCGGGCCGCTTGCTATACTTGACGACCGCCATTTTAGCCTTGGTTGGGTTTTTGGCTCGACAATCGCTCGACAATAGGCGAAACCAATGAGTAAAACCCTCGGTTGGGGCGGACCCGTTGGTTGGAGCGGACCCGTTGGTTGGGGGCGGACGCTGAGGGACGCGAATCCCGGGCGAATCCCGCGCAACATCCCGAGCCACCCCGACCAGGACGGCAAGTCCCGAAGGTATCGTCCTTCGGGCGCAACTTTTTCCGCGGCCGCCACGGAAAGAACAGGACCATCACAAGCGCCATGCTGCAAATCTACAACACGTTATCGCGTACCAAAGAACCGTTCAAGCCGGCCCAGGCCGGTCAGGTGCGCATGTACGTGTGTGGCATGACCGTGTATGACTTCTGCCACCTGGGCCATGCCCGCATGCTGGTGTCGTTCGATGTGGTGCAGCGCTGGCTGCGCGCCAGCGGCCTGGCGGTCGATTACGTGCGCAACATCACGGATATCGACGACAAGATCATCCGCCGCGCGGTCGAGACCGGCCGCCGCATCGGCGAGGTCACCGAGTTCTACATCGCCGCCATGCACGCCGACGAGCGCGCGCTGGGCGTGGACTCGCCCGACCGCGAGCCGCGCGCCACGCAGTACGTGGGCGAGATGCTGGACATCATCGGCAAGCTCGAACAGAAGGGCCTGGCCTACCGGGCCGACGACGGCGACGTGAACTACGCCGTGCGCGGCTTCGAGGGCTACGGCAAGCTGTCCGGCAAGACCCTCGACGACCTGCGCGCCGGCGAGCGCGTGGCGGTGGGCTCGGCCAAGCGCGACCCGCTCGACTTCGTGCTGTGGAAGTCGGCCAAGGAAGAAGAGCCGGCCGACACCAAGTGGGAATCGCCCTACGGCCTGGGCCGCCCGGGCTGGCACATCGAGTGCTCGGCCATGAGCAAGTCGCTGCTCGGCCTGCCGCTGGACATCCATGGCGGCGGTCCCGACCTGAAATTCCCCCACCACGAAAACGAGATCGCCCAGACCGAGGGCGCCTTCGGCGGCGTGCTGGCCAATATCTGGATGCATTGCGGCCCGCTGATGGTCGATTCGGACAAGATGTCCAAGTCGCTCGGCAACTTCCGCACCATCCGCCAGACCATCGCCCAGGGCGAGCCGGCGGCCGACGTGGCCGACTACCGCGTCAACCCGCGCGAAGCCGAGATGGTGCGCTTCTTCATCGTGCGCAACCACTACCGCAGCCCGCAGAACTACACGCCGGACAACCTGGTCGACGCCCAGAACGCGCTCGACCGCCTGTACCAGGCGCTGCAGAACGTGGCGGCCGACGACCAGGGCGTCGACTGGAACGAACCCCAGGCGCAGGCCTTCAAGGCCGCCATGGACGACGATTTCAACAGTTCGGGCGCGGTCGCGGCCCTGTTCGAGCTGGCCTCCGAGGCCAACCGCGGCAAGAGCGCCCGCAGCGCCGGCCAGCTCAAGGCCCTGGGCGGCCTGCTGGGCCTGCTGCAGCAGGATCCGGCGACGTACTTCCAGTCGGCCACCCGCTATTCGGCGGCCGGCATGGAGCAGGGCGCGCGCGCCGAACTCGACGCCGCCGCCATCCAGGCCCTGATCGACGCCCGCGCGGCCGCCAAGGCGGCGCGCGACTTCGCGGCGGCCGACCGCATCCGCGCCGAGCTGCGCGAGGCCGGTATCGAGCTCGATGACAAGCCGGGCGGCCTGACGCAGTGGCGTCGAGCCTGATCTCCTGGATACGCCAGACATGTCCATCGCAGATACCGACATTCCCAAGCCGGATTATTGGGAAGCCGCCGTCGCCCACCTGATGCGGCGCGACCGCATCCTGAAAAAGATCATTCCCCAGCACCCCGAGGTCTGGCTGACGTCGCGGGGCACGCCGTTCGTGACGCTGGCCCGCGCCATCATCGGCCAGCAGGTCTCGGCCAAGGCGGCCGATGCCGTCTGGGACAAGTTCCTGGAAGCCGCCGGCAAGCGTCCCACGCCGGTGGCGGTGCTGCGCGTCGGCCTGGAAGGCCTGCGCGCGGCCGGCCTGTCGCAGCGCAAGGCCGAATACGTGCTGGATCTGGCGGTGCATTTCGGCGAACGCCGGGTGCACCCCGAGAAATGGGCGGCCATGGACGACGAGGCCGTCATTTCGGAATTGACCGCCATCCGCGGCATCGGACGCTGGACGGCGGAGATGTTTTTGATTTTCAATCTGCAGCGGCCCGATGTTCTGCCGCTGGATGATCCTGGGTTGCTCAAGGCAATCTCGCTACACTATTTCAGCGGCGAGCCTGTCTCGCGCTTCGAGGCTCGCGAAGTCTCGTTGGCGTGGCAACCCTGGCGTACCGTGGCAACCTGGTATCTGTGGCGCAGTCTGGAACCGACGCCGGTCCAATACTGACGCAATCCAGGTCGCCCATCTACGGAACCACACTACATGCGCAATACATTTCTGGAATTTGAACAGCCGCTCGCCGAGCTTGAGAACAAGATCGAGCAGCTGCGCTATGTGCAGGCCGATTCGGCGGTGGACATCTCCGACGAGATCGGACGTCTGCAGCAGAAGAGCCAGTCGCTGGCCAAGGAAATCTACGCCAAGCTCACGCCTTGGCAGACGGCGCTGGTCGCCCGCCACCCCCAGCGTCCCTACACGCTGGACTACGTGCGCGAAATCTTCACCGACTTCCACGAACTGCACGGCGACCGCATGTACGCCGACGACCAGTCCATCGTGGGCGGCCTGGCGCGCTTCAACGGCTCGCCCTGCATGGTGATCGGCCACCAGAAGGGCCGCGACACCAAGGAGCGCGCCGCGCGCAACTTCGGCATGCCGCGTCCGGAAGGCTACCGCAAGGCCCTGCGCCTGATGCGCCTGGCCGAGAAGTTCGGCATTCCCGTGTTCACCTTCGTCGACACCCCGGGCGCCTATCCCGGCATCGGCGCCGAGGAACGCGGCCAGTCCGAAGCCATCGGCCACAACCTGTACGCCATGGCCGAGCTGAAGGTGCCCGTGATCGTCACCATCATCGGTGAAGGCGGTTCGGGCGGCGCGCTGGCGATCGCCGTGGGCAACGCGGTGCTGATGCTGCAGTACGCCACCTACGCGGTGATCTCGCCCGAAGGCTGCGCCTCGATCCTGTGGCGCAGCGCCGACAAGGCGCCCGAGGCCGCCGAGGCGCTGGCCATCATCGCCCCGCGCCTGAAGGACCTGGGCCTGGTCGACCGCGTCATCAACGAACCCGTGGGCGGCGCGCACCGCGACCCGCGCGTCATGGCGCGCCTGCTGCGCCGCGCGCTGGGCGACGCCCTGCGCCAGCTGCAGGGCCTGACGCCCGAGCAGCTCGTGGAACAGCGCGTGCAACGCGTGCTGTCCTACGGCGCCTTCCAGGAAGTGCGCGCCTGAGCGATGCGCGCGCGCCGGCCTGCGCCGGCGCCGCGGCCGCCACCGGCCCGCGCCCGCCGCCATGACATCCCCGTCCCCCGCGCCCGTTTCATCCGCCGGGGGGACTGCCTTCCCCCATCCCGTCTCGATTGACCTGATCGCGGCCCTGCGCCGCGCCCTGCAGGCCCTGCCGCAACCGCCGGGGCGTTTCGCCGTGGCCGTCAGCGGCGGCGCCGATTCGGCCATGCTGGCGCTGCACGCGGCCGCCGTGGCGCGGGAACTCGGCGCCGGCGTGGTGCTGCTGCACGTGCACCATGGCCTGCAGGCCGCCGCCGACGGCTGGCGCGATCAGGTTCAGGCGCTGGCCGGCCTGCTGGGGCTGCCGCTGCGGCAGGCCCGGGTCGAGGTCGACGCGGCCGGCGGCAAGGGCATCGAGGCCGCCGCCCGCGACGCCCGCTACGCCGCGCTGGCGCGGCTGGCCCACGAAGAGGGCATCGGCCTGGTGCTGCTGGCGCATCACCGCAACGACCAGGCCGAGACCGTCCTGCTGCGCCTGCTGCGCGGCACCGGGCTGGCCGGCATGGCGGCCATGGCGCCGCTCACATCGCGTGACGGCCTGGCCTATCTGCGGCCGTGGCTGGAGCAGGACCGCGAGACGATCCTGCAGGCCGCGCGGCAATTCGCCGACGCCAGCGGCTGGCAGCCGGTGCAGGACCCGACCAACGCCGATCCGCGCTACACCCGCGCCGCGCTGCGCGAACTGCTGGCGCCGGCGCTCGATGCGCGCTGGCCCGGCTGGCGCGGCATCGTCGCCCGCCATGCTCGGCACATGGCCGAGGCCGGCGAGATCCTGGACGAGGTGGCGCGCGAGGACTTCGCCGCGCTCGAGCCCGATGTGGACGGCGTCAGCTTTTCGCTGGCGGCCTGGCGCCAGCTGTCGCCGGCGCGCCAGGTCCATGTGCTGCGCCACTGGCTCGAACGCAATGGCGCCCGCATGCCGACCGAGGCGCGCATGAACGATCTGCTGCGCCAATTGCGCGGGCTGCACAGCCTGGGGCATGACCGCCAGCTGCGGGTGGAGCAGGCCGGCCACGTGGTGCGCTGCCATCGTGGGCGCGTCTGGATCGAGCCGCGGCCGGCCCCGGCGCCCTGACGCCGCGCGAAAAACGCCGGCCAGCGCGGTCAAATCCCCAGCAAAACGACATTTTTCCTGAAAAAACGACCGTTCCCTGGAAAGAAAATTCCATGGCCTGCGCAAATTTTCACCGTCGGGATAGAATATGAGGTTTTGCCCGTCAACACTCTTGCGGCGGGTCCCCAGCCAGAGTACGAGATGTCCCTGATCGTTCATAAATATGGCGGTACTTCGATGGGCTCGGTCGAGCGCATCCGGAACGTGGCGCGACGCGTCGCGAAGTGGCACGCTGCCGGCCACCAGGTTGTCGTGGTGCCGTCGGCCATGGCAGGCGAAACCAATCGCCTGCTGGGCCTGGCGCGCGAGATTACGCCCCAGCCCGACGCGCGCGAGCTCGACATGATCGCCGCCACCGGCGAGCAGGCTAGCAGCGGCCTGTTGGCCATCGCGCTGCAAGCCGAAGGCGTCGCCGCCCGCAGCTACGCGGGCTGGCAGGTGCCGGTGCGCACCGATTCGTCGTTCACCAAGGCCCGCATCACCTCGATCGACGACGCCCGCATCCGCGGCGACCTCGACGCCGGCCGCGTGGTCATCGTCACCGGCTTCCAGGGCGTGGACCCTGACGGCCACATCACCACCCTGGGCCGCGGCGGCTCCGACACCTCGGCCGTGGCCGTGGCGGCGGCGCTCAAGGCCGATGAATGCCTGATCTACACCGATGTGGATGGCGTCTACACGACCGATCCGCGGGTGGTGCCCGAAGCGCGCCGCATGGCCGTCGTTTCCTTCGAGGAAATGCTGGAAATGGCCTCGCTGGGCTCCAAGGTCCTGCAGATCCGCTCGGTCGAATTCGCCGGCAAATACCGTGTGCCGACGCGGGTGCTGTCCTCGCTGACCGACCCGCTCATCCCGCTCGACGAAGAAATGCGTTCGGGCACGCTGATTACTTTTGAGGAAGACGAAAAAATGGAAGCCGCCGTTGTCTCCGGCATCGCCTTCAGCCGCGACGAAGCCAAAATCACCCTGTTGGGCGTGCCCGACAAGCCCGGCATCGCCTTCTCGATCCTGGGCCCTGTCGCCGCCGCCAACATCGACGTCGACATGATCGTGCAGAACCAGTCCGTGGCTGGCACGACCGATTTCTCGTTCACCGTGAACCGCAACGAGTTCGCGCGCGCCGTCGACCTGCTCAAGCGCGAAGTCATCCCCGCCGTGGGCGCGCGTGAACTGTCGACCGACGAGAAGGTCGCCAAGGTCTCGATCGTCGGCATCGGCATGCGCTCGCACGTCGGCGTGGCCAGCCTGATGTTCCAGACGCTTTCGCAGGAAAGCATCAACATCCAGATGATCAGCACCAGCGAGATCAAGACCTCGGTCATCATCGACGACAAGTACATGGAACTGGGCGTGCGCGCGCTGCACAAGGCCTTCGGCCTGGACCAGGCGCCCGCCGCCAAGGCCTGAGCGACGCAGGTCCGGCACGGTTTTTTTCACGTCCGCGGCATCGCGCGGGCAATAGTGTAAAAAGTCGTGCTAGAATCTCGTTCTCTTCGGAGATGTGCCCGAGAGGCTGAAGGGGCTCCCCTGCTAAGGGAGTATGTGGCTAAAAACTGCATCGTGGGTTCGAATCCCACCATCTCCGCCAGATTTCCAGCCTGGCATGCCAGGCTGGTAAGAAACCCGCAGAACGCAAGTTCTGCGGGTTTTTTCTTTGCGCGCGCGATTCATCGCGCGACGGGCCGGCGCCGCGCCGGCTTTGAGAAAATTCTTGGTTTTGGCGGTAGGACGGAATTCTATGATCGGCGGCATGATCCTAGACCCCCGTACCCGGGAAGCCCCGACGGCGGCGGCGCCTGGACTGTCCATGCTTCTGCTGCACCTGTTCGCCGTCGCGCTCGCGGCCTGCATCCTGGTGGGGACCGCGCTGTACGCCTACGGGGCGTTCACCGCCGAAGTCTCGAAGTACCGCCGCCGCATGAATGCCGGCGCCTACAACGCCCAGCTGTATTTCGACCAGCGCGAGGCCCTGCTGCGATCCGTGGCCGCCTCGACCGTGCGCAACAGCCGCCGCTTGCCGTTGTCGCAGACGCCGCAAACGCTCGGGCCGTCCGGCCAGATCAGGGTGGCGCCGCTGGCCGATGCCGGCGGCGCTTTTGAATGGGCGTTGATCCTCACGCCGCGCGACCGCGTCAACGTGGCGCAATTGCGCGCCCACGTGGTCTATGTTTCGCCGTCCGGCGGCGCGGCCGCGCGGCTGGCGCTGCCGGCCGATGGCGGCGTCACGCCGATGTCCGCCGACATCGCCCGCTGGCTGGCGCAGGCGCTAAGGCTGCGCAGCGCGCGGCCGGGGCCGGACGGCCGCACGCCGATCGTCTGGCTGCGGCCGCCGATGGATCCGGCCAATCGCCTGTTCCTCTATACGCCGGCCGACGTCGCGGGCGAGGAGCGCACCTGGATCGGACTCGAGGTCGGCGGCCTGGGCGCGGTGGTGGACCCGGCGGAGTGCGCCAGCGGCGGGGCCAGCTACGCGCTGTATGACGGCGACGGCGCCATGGCCCTGCATGGCGGCAAGCTGCCGCCGCGGGTCGAGGAGACGCCGGCCTACCTGTCGCGCGATTCGTTCCGCCTGCGCGGCGCGGGCTGGTGGCCGCAGACCCTGGTGCTGGTCAAGTCGGTGGGCGAGGCGGGTTGGCGGCTGGCCTATTACGTGCCGATCAGCGACCTGATCGAGGATGGCGCGCCGGCGTTCCAGGCGGCCGCCGGGGTGGCGTTGGCGCTGCTGCTGGCGGTGCTGCTGGCGGTGCGCCATCTGCGCCACCGGCTGGTGAAGCCGGCGCAGCGGCAATATGCGGCGCTGGTGGACAGCGTGGCGCTCAATCGCAAGATCGTCGAGGTGGCGCCGGTCGGGCTGTGCCTGTTGCGGCGCGCCGATGGCGCCGTGCTGTTGTCGAACGCCGCCGCGCACCAATGGCTAGGCGAGCGCGACCACTGGCGCGAAACGCTGCTGCGGGCGGGCGCCGAAACCGGCGGCGAGGAATGCACGCTGGAGAACGGCCGCAGCGCCTACGTGGCGTTCGCCGCCACCACCTATCAATCCGAGGACGTCGTGCTGTGCGGCATCAGCGACATCACGGCGCAGAAGAAGGTCGAGCACGCGCTGCGCCAGGCCAAGCTGGCCACCGACCAGGCCAGCGCATCGAAGGCGATGTTCTTCGCCACCATCAGCCATGAAATCCGCACGCCGCTCTACGGCATCCTCGGCACGCTCGAACTGCTGGCCATGAGCGGCCTGAGCGCGCCGCAGCGGCAGTACCTGGACACGATCCAGCAGTCCTCGTCGACGCTGCTGCGCACCATCAACGGCACGCTGGACCTGTCGCGCATCGAGGCGGGCCGCGAGGAACTGGAGATCGGCGCGTTCTCGCCGGCCGAGCTGGTCGAGCAGGTGGTGGCCAATTACGCGGCGCGCGCCGCGGCCAAGGGGCTGACCCTGTACGCGCTGACCGAGGTCGGGATGCCGATGACGTTGCGCGGCGACGCGGTGCGCATCCAGCAGATCCTCAACAATCTGGTCAGCAACGCGGTCAAGTTCACCGAGGCCGGCCGCGTGGTGCTGCGCGCCTGCGTCGCCGCCACCGGCGAGCCGGGGCAGGTGCGGCTGCGGTTCCAGGTGGCCGATACCGGCCCGGGCATCCGCGAGGACCACCGCGCGCGCTTGTTCGAGCCGTATTTCCGTGTCCCGGCGGGGCAGGGCAGCGACAGCGGCGGCACCGGGCTGGGGCTGACGATCTGCCGGCGCCTGTCCGACCTGATGGGCGGCGGGCTGTCGGTGGTCAGCGAGGAAGGGCTGGGCACCAGCATCGCGTTCTGCCTGACGCTGGCCGCGGACGAAGCCGTCGGCGCCGCGCCGGTCACGCTGGCGCCGCGGCCGGTGTATGTCGACGGCGCGGTGCCCGAAGTGGTCGACAACGTGCGCGGCTGGCTGAGCGCGTGCGGCGCGGTCGCGCTGCCGTACCGCCAGGCGGGCGATGCCGCCGGGCCGGCGGACGCGGTGCTGGTGCGGACCTGGCCGCCGTCAACGCCGGCGCCGCCATGGCGGCAAAGGCAGGTCAGGGTGTGGGCGCCCGGCGCGAGCCAGGACGCCTTCATGGTCGACGCGGCCGATGGCGTGGCGAGCGCGTCCGATCCGGTCAGCATCTGCCGCGCCGTGCGCATGGCGCAGGACGGCGCCGAGCCCGGCGCGCCCGGCGTGGCGGGGGGAGCCTCGCGCCCGCTGGAGCTGCGGGTGCTGGTGGTCGAGGACAACGCCATCAATCAGCGGATCCTGCGCGAGCAGCTGGAACACCTGGGCTGCGCGGTGACGCTGGCCAGCCAGGGCGACGAAGCCCTGCGGCAGTGGCGCGCGCAGCCATTCGACCTGGTGCTGACCGACCTGAACATGCCCGTCCTGGACGGCTACCAGCTGGCGCGGGCGCTGCGCGACGCGGGCCACGCCGGCCCGATCATCGGCCTGACGTCGGGCTCAAGCGCCGAGATCGCGCAGCGCGGGCTGGCCGCGGGCATGGACCAGGTGCTGGGCAAGCCGCTGCCCTTCCTGGTGCTGGCGCAGACCCTGCATGGGATCGCGAAGGAGCCGACATGACCTCGCTGGCCGCCTGCCGGGCGCTGGTCCTGGACGATCATCCGCTGCAGTGCCTGTCGCTGCGCGACCTGCTGCGACAGGCCTGCGTCGGCCACGTCGACACCGCCGAGAGCGCCGCCGCCGCGCTCGAATGCCTGCGCGACGCGCACTACGACCTGGTGCTGACGGACATCCGCATGCCCGGCATGGACGGCGCGCAGTTCATCCGCGAACTGGCCGGACTGACGCAGCCGCCGATGCTGGCGGTCGTCACCGGATGTGGGCGTGCGCTGGCCAACAGCATCGGCTTGATGGCCCGTGAAATCGGCCTGCCGCTGCTCGGCGTCTTCGTCAAGCCCGTCACGGGCGAACAGATCGCCGGCATCGCGGCGCAGTGGCTCGACCGGGTATCGGGGCGGGCCGCGGCGCGGCCCGATGGCGCGGGCTACGCGCCGACGCGCGACGAGGTGGCGGCGGCCTTGCGCGACGGCGCCATCCAGGCCTGGTTCCAGCCCAAGCAGTCGCTGGCGTCCGGCGCCATCGTCGGGGCCGAGGCGCTGGCGCGCTGGCGCCATCGCGACCAGGGCCTGTTGCTGCCGGGCGCGTTCCTGCCGGCGGTGCGCCGCCACGGCCTGGAGCACGAACTGCTGATCCGCATGGTCGACGACAGTCTCGCGGCCAGTGGCGCCTGGCGCCGCGCCGGCTTTCGCATTCCGGTGTCGATCAACCTGCCGGTGCGGCTGCTGGACCGGCCGCGACTGCCGGATGAATTGCTGCAGCGGGTCGTCGGGCAGGGCCTGGCCGCCGAGGACATCACCTTCGAACTGCTGGAAGACGACATGACGGTGGCGCCGGGCAATTATCATATGGGCGCCAGCCGGCTGCGGCTGCAGGGCTTCGGCCTGGCGCAGGACGATTTCGGCAAGGGCTACAGCTCGCTCTACAGCCTGATCTCGACGCCTTTCACCGAATTGAAGATCGACCGCGCCTTCGTCCACGGGGCACCCGGCGACGAGGCCCGCGCGGCCGCGTTGCGGTCCGCGGCGCAGCTTGGACGGCAACTGGGGCTGCGGGTCACCGCCGAAGGCGTCGAGACCGAGGAAGAACGGCAATTGCTGCGACGCATCGGCTGCGATTGCGCGCAGGGCTTCCTGATCTCGCCCGCGGTGCACCCGACGGCGTTCAGTGCGCTGCTGGGCGCGCAGCCCCTTTCCAACCTCCCGATTCCTCCCGTGAATCCCCGCGATCCGCATGAGCCGGTCCA
>NZ_CYTY01000002.1:185376-197580 GCF_001298995.1 Achromobacter sp. 2789STDY5608615 | reverse complement strand
TGTGCAAGGCCTCAATCCCGACGGGCGGCGGCTGGTGGCGCCGACGCGGGTCAGCGAGACCTCGGGTTTCGAGCGCGGCTCCTGGGCGTTCTACGACGGCCAGCACGCGCTCGCGGCGATGCCGTTTTCGCTGTTGTGCCAGAGCCCGGACGCCTGCCCGGTGGCCGGCGGCGTGTTCAATGGCATCGGCGATTACCTGTCGGACTTCTATGCCACCCGCTGGGCCGCGGCGGTGTATCCGGCGGCGCCGCTGTTCGTCATTTCCCCGAGCCAGCAGCTCAGCATGAGCGTGCCCGCGATCGCCACCATGTCCGGCTACGAGCCGCTCACCCGCCAGACCTTCCTGGCGGTGGTGGATGCGGTGCAGCGGGCGGGGGGCGCGGCCGACCCCGAGGACCGCTCGGGCAGCAAGGGCCCCAGCGTCCTGTGGGTGCGCGACAAGCATCTGCCGGACGCGATGGTCGGCATTCTGCCGGTGATGCTGCCCCTGAACGCGCGCGGCGCCGAGCCCGCCACGCGGCGCAATGTCTACGCGGTGTCGCTGTTGAGCCGCGGCCGCGTCAGCATCTCCGAGCGGGTGCGGAACATGCCGTTGTTCGACCGCTTCTGGCTGGTGCGCCAGGGCGGCGAGGTGCTGCTGGGCGAGGGCGCGCCGCCGGTGATCGCGCAGGGCTTCCATTTCGGCCGCGACGGCCTGCTGCTGCGCATCGCCGACAAGAACAGCCAGTGGACCGGTTACTACCAGCTGGGATATGGCGGCTTCTTTCGCGCCAACATGTGGCTGCCGATCGTGGTCCTGCTGATGCTCGGCCTGGGGCTGGCCGCTGGCAGCGGCTACCTGCTCTGGTACAACCGGCGCGTCATCCATCCGGCCGAGGTCGCCCATCTCGACATGGTCGAAAGCGAGGAGTTCAACCGCACCGTGCTCGACACGGCGCCGGTGGCGCTGTGCGTGCTGTCGCGGCTGGAGGGGCGCATCGTGTTCGGCAACGCGCTGGCGGCGCAGTGGCTGGGCATCGGCGTGGGCGAGCAGCTGCGCGATTCGGCCGAGACCAACAAGCTGCTGCGCCAGGTGCTGGGCGCGTCGGGCCCGGGCACCATCGAGACCTTCCGCACGCATGACGGGCGCACGCTGTTCGTCGCGTTCGCGCCGACCCGCTACAAGAAGCAGGACGTGGTGCTGTGCGCCTTCGCCGACATCAGCGCGCGGGCCGAAATGGAGCAGACGCTGGCGCAGGCCAAGCAGCAGGCCGACCGCGCCAACGAGGCCAAATCGACCTTCCTGGCCACCATGAGCCATGAAATCCGCACGCCCCTGTATGGCGTGCTGGGCACGCTGGAAGTGCTGTCGCTGACGTCACTGAACGCGGCCCAGCGCCGCCACGTCGACCGCATCCAGGATTCGTCGGTGATCCTGCAGCAGCTCATCAGCGACATCCTCGACATCACCAAGATCGAGTCGGGACAGCTGGCGTTGCAGCGCGAGGGTTTCGATCCGCGCGAGCTGGTGCAGAACTGCGTCGCCTCGTACGCCGGGATGGCCGAGCGCAAGGGGCTGGTGATCTACGGCAATATCGACACGGCGACGCCGGCCTGGGTGATGGGCGATGGCGGCCGCATCCGGCAGATCCTCAACAACCTGGTCAACAACGCCATCAAGTTCACCGACTCCGGCCATGTGGTGGTGCGGCTGCGGGCCGAAAGCCCGGGCACGGCGCGCACGCGCCTGCATTTCCAGGTGGTCGACAGCGGCGTCGGCATCCGCGAGGAAGACCAGGCCTGCCTGTTCGAGCCGTTCTACCAGATCGATGGCGGCTCGCACCTGGTGCGCGGCGCGGGCATCGGCCTGTCGATCTGCGCGCGGTTGGCCGCCTTGATGGGAACGTCCATCCACGTGACCAGCGAACCGGGGCTGGGCAGCAGTTTCTCGGTCGCCATCGAGCTGGACCGGGCCGAGCCGCCGCCCGGGCCGTCGCCGCGGCTGCATGGGCTGTGTGTCTACGTGCGCAGCGCGCGCCGGGAGCTGAGCGTGAACCTGTGCGAATGGCTGGTGCACTGGGGCGCGCAGGCGAGCGTGGCGCCGGCCAGCCTGCCACAGGAGGATGCGCGCGAAGACGTGCTGCTGGATGTGCATATCGCCGGAGACGCGGCGGCGCCCACCGATTGGAACGGGCCGGTGGTGTCGGCGGGCGGCCATGACGACGCCGGCACGGCGTTGCATCGCGCCGACCGGCACTACCTGAACAGCATTGGTTTCGCGCTGGAGCGCTGGGCCAGCGGCGATGCCGCCACCGCCGCCAGCGAAGCCGCCACGCAGCACTACGCGCCGTTGAACCTGCGGATCCTGGTGGCCGAGGACAACCCGATCAACCAGGTGACGATGTGCGACCAGCTGCAGCAGCTGGGGTGCGCGGTGACGCTCGCGCCGGACGGGGCCGAGGCGCTGGCGCAATGGAACATCGGGCCGTTCGACGCGGTGCTGACCGACGTCAACATGCCGCGCATGAATGGCTACGAGCTGGCCAGCGCGTTGCGGGCGCAGGGCGTGACGGTGCCCATCATCGGGGTCACGGCCAACGCGCTGAAGGACGAGGAAGCGCGCTGCAAGGCCGCCGGCATGAGCAGCTGGCTGGTCAAGCCGCTCAAGCTGAGCCTGCTGTGGAGCGAGCTGCGCGCGCAGCGCGGCGGGCCTGCTGTCGCGGCGCCGCCGCCGTCCGCATCTGAAGCCGCGAAGGCATCCATCGCCGCCGCGTCCGCCGCTGGCGCGCCGCCGCTCGTCGGCAAGTATCGCGAGGTCTTCCTGCAGACCATGAATGAAGACCTGGCGCGGCTGGAGCGGGCGCTGGCCGCCGGCAACTTGCGCGACCTGAAGGCGGTGCTGCACCGGATGCGCGGCGGGTTCGGCGCGGTCCAGGCGATGGCGCTGTACCAGCAGGCCGAGGCGGCGGAGGCGCGGCTGGGCGTCGGAAAACGGCTGACCGATCCTGCGCGCGGGCAGGTGACGGCGCTGGCCGGCGCGCTGCGCGCGGTGCTGGCGGCGCTGTAGCGGCAAGCGGCAAGGGGTGGCAAAGAGGGGCGCTGCAAAGAGACGCCGAAATGAGACGCCGAAATGAGGCGCGGAAAAGGGGGGTATCGTGCCGCCGTCGCGCTCAGCCCAGCGCGTCCAGCAGGGCGCGCGCCTGCGCCACGACGTCATTGTCGTTGGGGCGGAACACCACCGGCAGCGCCTGCGGCAGGCGGGTGAAGTGCGCCTGGCTGCTGCGGGCGTAGGCCGGGTCGTAGTGGCGGTCGATGAGCTCGCGCGCCAGTTCGGTGCGGCGGCCTTCGTCGACCAGCCGCAGCCAGCCGCCGACGGTGTCGCGGCTGTGCAGCCCGACCAGGCGTTGCAGCTGCGACTTGAAGCCGGCCGGATCGTCGAACAGTTGCGCGTAGTCCTGCTGCAGGAACTGCGCGCGGTCTTCGCGGCTGGCGCTGACGGCAATGCAGGCGCCCTGGTGCAGGGCGGCCAGCAGCGTGTCGGGCAGCGCCACCGCGCCGATCTTGCGGCTCTCGGCCTCGACGAACACGGGCCGGGCCGCGTCCAGCGCGCGCAGCCGCGCCGCCAGTTGCGTGTCGAAGCCCTTCTGCGTCGGTTGCGGCACGCCCGGCCGGGCGCCCAGCAGCGAGCCGCGGTGCGCCGCCAGCGCTTCCAGGTCGAGCGTCTGCGCGCCGGCCTGCGCCAGCGCGTGCAGCAGCCGCGTCTTGCCGCTGCCGGTGGGGCCGGTCAGCACCACGAAGCGCAGCCCGGCGGGCAGGGCGTCCAGGGCCTCGAGGGTGGCGCGGCGATAGGTCTTGTAGCCGCCGTCGAGCTGGCGCGCGCGCCAGCCGATCATGTTGAACATCACCGTCATGGAGCCCGAGCGCTTGCCGCCGCGCCAGCAATACACCAGCGGGCGCCAGCTTTGCGGACGGCCGGCGAAGGTGGTGTCGAGATGGTTGGCGATGTTGCGCGCGGCCAGGGCGGCGCCCAGGCGGGTGGCCTCGAACGGCGCCTGGCGGTACAGCGTGCCGACCCGGGCGCGTTCCTCATTGCTGAACACCGGCGCGTTCAGGGCGCCGGGGATGTGGTCATCGGCATATTCGAGCGGCGTGCGCACGTCGATGATGTCGTCGAAGTCATCGAGCCGGTCCAGGCCGGCCAGCAGGTGTTTCAAGACGGAGCCATCCAGAAAGGGGATGGCGGATTTTCGCATGGCGGCGGGTCGCGGCGGCGCCGGGCGCGCTTCCGGGACTGTCGGAAGGGCCGAGGGCCGGCCGGGCATCCCTGCCCGGCCGGCCCTCGGAGAACGCGGCCGCCGTCGGCGGCGGCGATCAGGCGCTGAAGGTCAGCGCGTTGGTCAGGTCACCCATCGGCTTCTGGCCGCGCGCGGTCATGGCGTCGTCGCGCGCCTTCAGGCCGTCGAGCGTCGGCAGGTCGAACAGGCGGGTGGCCAGGCGCAGGATCGAGCCGGTGTCGTAGATGGTGTGGTCGACAGTGCCCTTCTTGGCGAAGGGCGACACCACCAGCGCGGGAATGCGCGTGCCGGGGCCCCAGCGGTCGCCCTTGGGCGGCGCCACGTGGTCCCACCAGCCGCCGTTCTCGTCCACGGTGATCACGACCACCATGTTGTCCCACTGCGAGCTCTTGCGCAGGCTGTCGACGATGTGGGCGATGTGGCGGTCGCCGGAATCGACGTCGGCGTAGCCCGCGTGCATGTTCAGATTGCCCTGCGGCTTGTAGAACGTCAGCGGGGGCAGCTTGCCGGCTTCGGCATCGGCCAGGAACTTGTTGGTCGACGACAGATCGCCGAGGCCGCCGTCACGCAGGTGCGCGGTGCGCGCGGCGGTGCCGGGACCGGTGCTCTGGAAGTAGTTGAAGGGCTGGTGGTGCGCCTGGAAGTTGGGCGACGAGGGGAAGCCGGTGCTGGCGGTCGAGTCGATCGCCGCCTGCCAGCCGCCCGCGTACCAGGCCCAGTCCAGGCCCTTGGCGGTCATCAGGTCGCCGATGTTGTTGTGCGTCTGCGGCAGCATGAACACCGAGGTCGGATCGGCCTGGGTGGGGTTGGCGGCATCGCGCGAGAACGCGGGCCAGTACGGAGGGCCCATGGTGTTCACGCCGTAGCCGTCCGGCGTCAGGGCGCTGGCGCCGAACTGCGGCGCGCCGGTGAGCGCGCTGGCCGGCGAGGTCGGCTTGGGTTGCAGGTTGGGGTCGGTCGGATCGGCGCTCTGCAGCTGGGCGATCTGGCCGCGCACGTTGATCGAGGCGTTGGCCAGGTCCGGATAGAACGGCGGACGGCCGGCGACCAGGTATTGGTGGTTCAGGAACGAACCGCCGAACGCGCCCTGGAAGAAGTTGTCGCACAGCACGAATTCCTGGGCCAGCTTCCACAGGCGCAGGTTGTAGGCGGAGTCGCTGTAGCGGCCCATGACCAGCGCGCCGGAGTCGGCCCAGGCGACGAAGCGGTCGTTCTTGCCGCCGTTGATCTGCATCTGGTTCTGGTAGAACACGTGCCACAGGTCGCGCGTGACCACGCCTTGCGGCAGCGGCTCGCCTTGCGGGCCGCGCAGGTCGAACGGCGCGTTGGGCAGGTTGTTCATGTAGGGCGCGTTCTCGGCGACCTGGTAGGTGACGTGGTTGGCCTGCTGCGAGGTCGGCACCATGCCGCCCCACACCGGCGGCAGCACCGACAGCGTCGTGCCGTCGCGGTCCTTCTGGGTGTAGTCGGCGGCGGTCAGCGCGGACAGCGGCTTTTCGACGCCGGGGAAGTTGGAGAACAGGTTGTTGAAGCTGCGGTTTTCCGCGAAGATCACGACCAGCGTCTTGACGTTCTTGCGCAGTTGCGTCGTCAGGTCGGGCGCGGGAGCGGGGGCGGGGGTGTTGTCGTCATCGTCGCTGTCGCCATTGGAACAGCCGGCCAGCGCGCCCATGGCGGCGGCGCTGGCGCCGAGCGCGGCGATGCCGGTCAGGAACCCCCGGCGGGTGGCGCGGACGGGAGTATCGGCGTCAGCGTGATCGGCAGCCGTCGACGTCGCGGCAGCCTGCGCGTTCGCGCTCTTTTCTTTTTCAGACATGGTTGTAGACCTTGCGGAGAGGGTGGCGCCCTGTCATGGCGCCACGAGGGTTGCCGGATGACAGCCGGCATTCACGGCGAGTAGCCTAGGTTTGCGACGTTGTATCAATGTGACCATCGGCTGTCGGCAAGCTGTACGCCAGGGAGACTCCCGCAAAATTCCCTTAGACTTGTGCCATGGCTGAAATCCGAGTGAAAGCAATGACCGACCGTTCCGCAGGTGAATCCGCGCGCCAGGCGTCGCCTCGCACCAAGCCGCCCGAGGTCCGCCTGGATGAATTGATGGGCGCGGCGCAGGCGCTGTTCCTGGAAAAAGGGGTCGACGCCACCACCATCAGCGAGATCACCGAAGCGGCGGGCGTGGCCAAGGGCACGTTCTACGTCTACTTCCCGTCCAAGCACGAAATGCTGCAGGCGCTGGCCGAGCGCTACGTGCGCGAATTCGTCGCGCAACTGGAAGGCGCGATCGCGGCTTGCGGGGCGGATGACTGGATCGGGAAGCTGCGCGCATGGGTGCATGCCAACGTCGCGACCTATCTGCGCACCTACCGGGTGCACGACATCGTGTTCACGCACCAGCATCATCACGCGCGCGAAGGGCACACCGGCAACGACGTGGTCAGGCAGCTGCACGGCATCCTGCAGGCCGGGGCCGAGGCCGGCGCCTGGCGCGTGGACAATCCGCGCATGATGTCGCTGTTGATCTACGCCGGCGTGCACTGCGCCACCGACGACGCGATCCTGTCGAAGCTGCCGGACGCCACCGATTTCGCGCGCGGCATTGCCGACGCCTATCTGCGCATGCTCGGCGTGGCCGTGTAGCCGCCGCGGTTTTTCAGGACGGCAGCCACGCCGCGTCGATATCGCCGGCCCGGGCCAGGGCCCGCAACTGCGCCGGCGATCCGGTGGCCACAAGGCGCCCCTCGCGCATCAGCAGCAATCTGTCGGCCACTTGCAACGCGGTGGCGGCGTCCGCCAGGGCGACGACGGCGCGCAGCCCGTGTTCGGCGGCGATGCGCCGCAGCAGCAGCGCGATGTCGGCCTGATGGCGTGGCGCCAGCTTGCGCTCGGGCTCATCCATCAGCAGCGCGTCGGGCTGGCGGATCAGGGCGTGCGCGATCAGCAGGCGCTGGCGCGCCTCGGCATCGAGTTGCTCCACCAGCCCGTCAGCGGCCTGCGCCAGCCCGACCAGCCGCAGGCAGGCGCGGACCGCCTGGATTTCCCGCGTGCCCACCGCCCAGCGGTCGCCTTGCTTGTGCGCCAGCAGCAGGGCTTCGAAGACGCGCAACGACGGCACCGCGGCGGCATGCCGCTCCACCATGATGACGCGGGTGGCGACATCCGCATCCGCCAGATCGCGTGCGATGCGGGACAGCAGGCGCGTCTTGCCCGAGGCGGCGGTCCCCAGCACTACCGTGAGCGCGCCGGCGGGCAGGGGGCCGGGACGCAACGGACCCGCCGGCAGCGGCGCGACGCGTTCGCCGGTGGCGGCCGGAATCGAGGCAAAGGGAGCGATCATGATGGCGGGAGGGGCAGTGGGCGCGCGGGCGGCGTGCGGGGGTGAGAGAACTATAAATAATGACTGACCGCCAGTCAATGAGAATGAGAGCGGTTGCCGATGGCCTTGCCGCCGATGCCGCCGTGAGGCTGAGCGAGTAAACGGCTTGAGCAATGCCCGGCAATCGACTTGCACGGTTTGCGAAACAACGCTATGATTCAAGGCTTGCTTTTTAACGCGCCCGTAGCTCAGCTGGATAGAGTACCTGGCTACGAACCAGGGGGTCGTAGGTTCGAATCCTGCCGGGCGCGCCAACTCATTTGGATGGAATCATCTGATGGGTAAGAAAAATCGGTAAAAAATGCAGGCAATAATGCAGTAGGTGGCGCAATCAAATGCACGGCGAAAATGAGAAGGCCTTTGATCCTGGATCGAAGGCCTTTTTGCTTTTTGCGCAGGTTTTCTTTGGCGGCGTGGTGATTGCGCGGTGATCGGGCTCACTCCATGGTGATGGGATCAGCGCAGGGCATTGGCGCTCGCATCCGCGGTGGCCGGAGCGGCGGTTTCGCGCTTGGCATCGGCGGCGATGTCGTCCTCTTCCAGCCCCCAGTTGCCCACGGTGTACCAGTCGTCGCCCAGCAGTTCGGCCGGATGCATGGTGCGATCCGAGCCGTTGCCACAGGCCAGCTCGTCGGTGGAACAGTAACGGTCGCAGCCCCAGCAGATGCGTTCGGGGTGCTTGGGGTGCAGGGGAAATTTCTTGGCCATGCCGATGTCTCCATGCTCGCTGAATCCAGCGTAACGCCATGGGCGATCGCGGCGATTGATCTGGCGCAAGCCGTGTGGGATGTATCGGGCCCGCCTTCGATTTGCGGACCGTCACGAATCCATGTTATAAACACGCCTCTTTAGCGCGCCCGTAGCTCAGCTGGATAGAGTACCTGGCTACGAACCAGGGGGTCGTAGGTTCGAATCCTGCCGGGCGCGCCACCTCATTCGATAAAGAGAAAGCCCGGCCACGCGCCGGGCTTTTTCATTTTCAGCGCGCCGGTTGTTTTCGGCGTGTCGATGTGTCGGCGGGTCGATGTATCGATATGTCGATATGTCGGCCTGCCCCGCGATGGGGCGACGCCAGGCGTCGACGGCCTATTTCTGGATGTCCTGCCGCTGGCGCTGATAGGTGTCGTAGGACGTGGATGCCGAGCCCATGCAGCGCTGGCGTTCCTGCATGTCGGTGATCCTGCCGCATTCATTGCGTTGCCAGGCCTGGCCGGTGTCGTAGGCCTGCCGCGACGTGCAGGCGGAGGTGAGCGTGGCGGCGGCCACGCAGGCGAGCATCATGGTGTAGCGCATGCGGTTCTCCCGAGGATGCGCTGAGTGTACATTCGCTTATTTGCACAGACGCCATGAGCCGCATCGAGATCAGACTTGCCTGCGAGGGCGACGCCGCGCGCGTTGCGCCGCTGTTTGACGCCTATCGCCAGTTCTACGCGCAGCCGGCCGATCCGGCGGCCGCGCTGGCCTTCGTGCAGGCGCGGTTGGCGCGCAAGGAGTCGGTGATCCTGCTGGCCGAGGACGCCGACGGCGTCGCGCTGGGTTTCTGCCAGCTCTATCCGTCGTTCTGCTCGGTGATCGCCGCGCCCATCTACGTGCTGTACGACCTGTTCGTGGCGCCGCGGGCGCGCAAGAGCGGCGCCGGCCGCGCCTTGCTGCGGCAGGCCGAGGCGCATGCCCGCGCCGGCGGCTACGCCCGCATGGATCTGACCACCGCCAGGACCAACCTGCCGGCGCAGGCCCTGTACGAATCCCTGGGCTGGGAACAGGATCAGGTGTTCCTCACCTACAACCGCCATCTGGCGGCGCAGGCGGAGTAGGGCCGGCCTTGCCGGCCATGGGGCGCGCGCCTTACCAGACGCGATACACGCGGCCGGTCTGCGCGCCTTCGACGCTGCGGCTGTAGGCCAGCGCCACGCGTTGGGCGGGCGCGGCCTCGAAGCCCAGGAAGTAGGGGCCGTAGCCTTCCCACGATTCCTGCAGCACGGTCGGGCTGACCGAGTTGATGCGTGCGCCTTGCAGTTCCACCGCCGCGCCGCGCACGAAACCATCGATCGCCGAGTTGACGGCCGAGGCGTTGGCGCCGAAGCGGATCGGCTCGTCGCTGACGATGCCGCTGGTCAGCGTGATCGAGCCGCCCTGGTTCAGGTAGTGCTGGCCGATCAGCGCCAGGTCGACCTGGCCCAGCAGCTTGTCGTGCAGGCCGATCTTGAACTGTTCGGCGGTCATCTCGGCCAACGGGCCGAAGTGCAGCGCGCCGGCGGTGGAGACGATGGCGTCGACCTTGCCGATGCGTTCGAACAGGCCGCGGATGCTGTCGCTGCGCGTGATGTCGACCTGGTACTGGCCCTGGGTCTTGCCGACGGCGATGATCTCGTGGCGCTGGCCCAGTTCGTGGGCGACGGCGCGGCCGATGGTGCCGCTGGCGCCGATAAGTGCGATTTTCATGGGAACTCCTGGATTTGATGTGGGGCGCGGCATGGACGCCAGCGCATGAAGGCATTCTGCGATGTCCATTCCTGTGGAAAAATCCGGGAATGGTTGGAACACTTCATACCCAGGGTGCGTAATTCATGGATCGTCTGCTCAGCATGGAGATCTTCGTGGCGGTGGTCGAGTTGGGCAGCCTGACGGCGGCGGCCACGCGCCACGAGATGTCCGCGGCCATGGCGGCCAAGCACATCAAGGGCCTGGAGGCGCGGCTGGGACTGCGGCTGATGAACCGCACCACGCGGCGCCAGAGCCTGACCGAGGCGGGCCAGGCGTACTACGCGCGCTGCAAGGAGATCCTGGCCGACATCCGCGACGCGGAGCAGGGCGCCGAGGCGCTGCGGGTGGCGCCGCGCGGCAATCTGCGGATCACGTCGACGGTGTCGTTCGGGTCGTTCGCCTTGGCGCCGGCGATCGCCGACTACCTGGATCGTTATCCGGACGTCAGCGTCGAGCTGGCCTTGAGCGATGCGGTCGAGGATCTGGTGGCGTCGCGCTACGACCTGGCGGTGCGCATCGGCGAGCCGCGCGATTCCGGCCTGGTGGCGCGCGCCATCGGCCGCTACCAGATGATCATTTGCGCCGCGCCGGCCTACCTGGCGCGCCACGGCACGCCCGAGACGCCGGCCGATCTGGCGCGGCACCAGTGCCTGGATTTCTCGTACTGGAGCCGCCGCACCGGCTGGCGGCTGGCCGATGGCGAGGGCGCGCAGGCCGACTATCCGCCGACCAGCCGCTTCGTCTCGAACAACGGCCAGGCGCTCAGGCAGGCGGCGCTGGCCGGCTTCGGCATCGTGCTGCAGCCCGAGCTGCTGCTTGCCGACGACGTGCGCGCCGGCAAG
Organism: Achromobacter sp. 2789STDY5608615; assembly: GCF_001298995.1. Taxonomy (NCBI): domain Bacteria; kingdom Pseudomonadati; phylum Pseudomonadota; class Betaproteobacteria; order Burkholderiales; family Alcaligenaceae; genus Achromobacter; species Achromobacter sp. 2789STDY5608615. The sequence continues at coordinate 186,607 of NZ_CYTY01000002.1, read as the reverse complement.
CTGACACCGATCCTGCAGCCGTACTGGCCGGACGCGCGGCCGGTCTCGCTGCTGTACCCGAAGGACAGGCAAGCGTTGCCCAAGCTCACGACGTTCGTGGAGTTCGTCGTGGCGCGGTTCACGGGGAAAGGCGGGCGGCGCTGAGCGGCTTCAGCCGCGTCGTCGGTCCACCGCCGTCAGGCACAGGCCGGTCTTGAGGAGCTGGTAGACCTGGCCGCCGAGCCAGGCGACTTTTTCGCCCGAGCTGGTGCGGCAGACGCAATGCGCCTTGGGGTCGAAGCGGGAAGTGCCGAGCGCGGAGTAGGCGTCGGGATCCGACACGAAGCGTTCGATGCGATACAACGTGCCGTCGGGGGCCGTGGCCAGTACGTCAGTCAAGCGTCTTGCGGTTCCGAGCATTTCAGGTACCTCCCCATGCGCGGCCATTCTTACGCGGCGCCAAAGTTGCTCGAACATCTCCATCGGTCAGGCCAATGCGGCCTGCGTCAATGGAAATGCCCTCCTAACGATGAATCATCGAGCTGGTCGGGCGTGACACCCAGCGCGGCCGAGATGCGGTCCAGAATGATCTGGCGCGGTCGCGGACGCGGCCTTTCCAACTCGATGTAGATGGAGTGATCCACTCCCAGGCGGGCAGCCATGTCAGCGGTGCTGATGTTCAGGTGCTCGCGCCAGGCGCGTATCAGGCTCCAATCGTTGCCGGTTTTTAGTCTAGCTACAGCTGATGGTACGACGTTTTGCTGCACTGCATGCGATTCGCTCGCCGCAGCGGGACGGCAGGCATCGCGCACGGTGTTGCGGGCCTTGGCGTGCTTGCGTGCCTCGGCCGTGGGCGGCGCGGCGCCGGGTTCGGCGGTGAAGATGATCCCACCGTTGACCTGGCGGTACAGATTATCGCCGATCCAGGCCAGGGCTTCACCATTGTCGAGCATGCATTCGCAATCCAGGTGGTAGTTGCTGGGAATGCTCTCGAGTTTGGCAATGGTTTCCGTGGTCGTGGCGTGTCGCACCACGCGGTGTAGCACACCGTCGGGCGAGCGCACGAACACGTCGGGAAGTCTCCAGGAAAACGGAATGATGATCTCCATGCCTGCAATGGTTCGCTACCACTGTATCCCTCTGCGTGCGCGATGGAATTTGGGGTTTCCCCTGCATCGCGGACGTTTGTCCATGGTAGTCCCGATCCACTCAAAACATCTTCACAAATCTTCACGCGGCAGCCGGCTTTGGG
>NZ_CYTY01000002.1:99905-185156 GCF_001298995.1 Achromobacter sp. 2789STDY5608615 | reverse complement strand
TCCATCAGGACGATTTCTTCGTGGAACTGCTGCCGCCCGAGGCCGCGCCGCAGCCCGCCGCGCCATCGGCCAGGTCCGCGGTGGCGTCGCCGACCGCGCCGCCTGCGCCGATATCCTCCGAGTCCGCCAAGCCGTCTTCGCCCGCGTTGCCGAAGTCGTCCACGGCGCCTGCGTCCGAGCCTGCGAAGCCGGCCATGCCGCGACAGGCGCCGCCAGCCAGGACGCCAGCGGCCCAGGCGCCGGCGCTATCGCGTCCGCCGCCCGCCGCCGCTGGCGCCGCGCCGCCGCGTGATTTCCGCTGGCGCGGCGAGGACGCGGCGGCGCAAGGCCTGCCGCGCGCGCGGGGCGAAGCGAAGGTGGACCTGGCGCCCAGGACGCCGGCGGAACCGTCGGCGCTGGCCAAGGGCATCGCGCGGAGTGCGCGGCCGCGCTGCCGCGACGCGCATGCCGATCTGGGGCTGCTGGCGCTGCCGTTCCTGCTGGCCGACACGGTGCGTGACGACGGCTGCAAGTGGTGAGGGGCGTGCCGCGCGCCGGCGCTTGAACGACGCGGTCAGAAGCCGGCCGCGGCCAGCAATCGCGGCATGACGTCGGCGGCCGCGCCGCGCAGATTGAAGTCGGCGTGCGCGTCGAGCGGCGTGGGCGCCGGGTTGACCTGCACCACGGTCGCGCCGGCCCGCGCGGCGCGCAGCGGCAGCTCGGCCGCCGGATACACCAGCGCCGAGGTGCCGATGCTGAAGAACAGCTCGCAATCATCGGACGCCTGCTGCGCCGCGCGCCAGGCGCCGGACGGCAGGCTTTCGCCGAACCAGACCACGCCCGGCCGTATCGGCGCGCCGCATTCGACGCAGGCGGGTGGCGTGATCGCGCACTCTTCGGCGGGCGTGTCGCGGCCGTTGTCCAGGGCGCGCGGCGCGAAGCTGGCGGCGTGTCCGCACGCGCTGCAGCGCGGCGCGTGCAGGCTGCCATGCAGGTGGATCACGGCGTCGCTGCCGGCGCGTTCGTGCAGGTTGTCGACGTTCTGGGTGACCAGGGTCAGCGCGGGGATGCGCCGCGCCAGCGCCGCGATGGCGCGGTGCGCCGCGTTCGGCTCGGCGCGCGCGACCTGCGCGCGGCGCCATTCATACCAGCCCCAGACCAGGTCCGGCTGGGCCGCGAAGGCCTCTGGCGTGGCCAGGGCGCGGGCGTCGAAGCGCGCCCACAATCCGGTGAGCGGATCACGGAAGGTGGCGATGCCGCTTTCGGCGGACACGCCGGCGCCGGTGAAGACGGTCACGCGCCGGGCGCGCGCCAGCTGGTCGGCGAGCGCGGGCGCAATGGTGGGAATATCGGTGGGCATGCGGGGAAGGCGGTGAAGGGCGGGTTCGATACGCTGCACGCGCGGCCCCGGGACTGTCAAGCGCGGCACGACGCGCGGGCCGGGGCATTGCGGCGCGCATCCCAAATGATGGATACTGGATAGTCAAATTGGGATGTTCAATGGCATGGCCCGAGCGGGCCGCGCCCAATCCGGAGAAATGCAATGCCCGAAGCCATCGCCGGCCTGGACCGGCTGCGCCATTTCATTGCCACCGCGACCCGCCTGGCCACGCCCGACGGGCTGGCGCAGTCGCCCGAACTGCAGGCCGCGTTCGCCGCGCTGATCGCGCATGACGACTGGCTGCCCGAGGCCTGTACCGCGCCGCATCCCCAGTACTACCAGCAATACCTGCTGCATTGCGATCCGCTCGAGCGCTTCTCGATCGTCAGCTTCGTATGGGGCCCGGGCCAGCAGACGCCGGTGCACGATCACGAGGTCTGGGGCTACGTCGGCATGCTGCGCGGCGCCGAGGTGAACCAGCGCTACACCCGCGGCGCCGACGGCCGCCTGGCGCCGTGGGGCGAGCCGGAGACCCTGCATCCCGGCGACGTCGAGCGCCTGTCGCCGCAGGAAGGCGATATCCACCGCGTCTCGAATGCCTTCGAGGACAAGGTCTCGATCAGCGTGCACATGTACGGCGGCAACATCGGCGCCGTGTCGCGCCATGTCTACGACCCGGCCACGGGCCAGGCCAAGCCGTTCGTGTCGGGCTATTCGGCGCCCAGCGTGCCCAACCTGTGGGACCGTTCGGCGACGGTGCGCGCGGCCTTGCCGGCCCCGGGTCACTGAGGCCTGTTCGCCGGGTGCGGCCCGTGCTATGTTCGCGTCCTAAATATTGGGAAAACCAAAAAAATGGACAAGACACTGCTCAAGGGGTTGATGGTGTTGGAGGCGGTCACGGACGTGGACAATCCGCCCCGCACCATCGATGCGCTGGCCGCCCGCGTCGGGCTGACGCGCAGCAATACCCATCGCACCCTGCAAACGCTGATCCACGCCGGCTACGTTGTGCGCGACGAGGACGGCGGCGGCTATCGCGGCGCGGTGCGCCTGTTCGAGCTGGCCGCGCGCCAGCTCGGGCAGCTCGACCTGCGCAGGCTGGCCGCGCCGTTCATGCGCACGCTGGCCGACCAGACCGGCGAGACCGTGCACCTGTCGGTGCTGGACGGCTTTGACGTGGTCTACGTCGACAAGATCGACAGCCCGCAACCGATCCGCGCCTATTCGATGGTGGGCGGCCGCGCGCCGGCCTACGCGGTGGCCACCGGCAAGGCGCTGCTGGCCTATCAGGCCGAAGGCTACGTCGAGCGCTACGCCGACCGGCTGGCGCGGCATACGCCGGCCACGCTGGTGTCGATGCCGCTGCTCAAGGAAGAACTGCGCAAGGTGGCGCGCACCGGCTACGCGGTCAATCGCGGCGAATGGCGCGAGGGCGTGGGCGGTTTGGCGGTGGCGCTGTTCAACAGCCTGGACCAGCCGGTGGCGGCCATCGGCATCTCCGGCCCGCTCGATCGCCTGAGCGCGGCCCGCATGAAACAGCTGGCGCCGGACGTGGCCGCCTGTGCCCAGACCTTGTCGCAGGGCATGGGTTACCGCCGCGGGTTTCTCGGCCAATAACGGGGCCGGCCGAGCAGGGCTTGTGCTCTCATGAATCCTAAATCATGGGATTCGAGTTTCAATTAATGGTTTACCGAGGATTGCGCCCGGTGCTATGCTGGCCCGCGGCCTGGCGCCGCGTTTTCGCTTCGGGCAAAGACCGCGGCAGGCGACACGATGCCACGGCAGCGCGCGCGGCCTCGGATTCTTTTCTTCATTCCAAATACTGAATTGGCATAACGAGAGGTCGACCATGACATCTGGTTCGGCATTGGCCGGCATCACCGTGCTCGAGATCTGCAACGTCGCCGCGGGGCCGTTCTGCAGCATGCTGCTGGCCGACATGGGCGCGGACGTGATCAAGCTGGAGAACCCGGAGGGCGGCGACACGCTGCGCAGCTGGCCGCCGCTGAGCCAGGGCTACAGCGAGAACTTCGCCTCGCTCAACCGCAACAAGCGCTCGGTCACGCTGAACCTGAAGGATCCGGCCGACCTGGCGCTGGCGCGCGAACTGGCCGCCAGCGTCGATGTGCTGATCGAGAACAACCGGCCCGGGGTGATGGACCGCCTGGGGCTGGGTTACGCGGCCCTGCGCGAGGTCAATCCGCGCCTGGTGTACTGCTCGATCTCGGCCTATGGCCAATCCGGCCCGCGCGCCCAGGAAGGCGGCTTCGATCTGACCATCCAGGCCATGAGCGGCCTGATGAGCGTCACCGGCGAGGCCGGCGGCGAGCCGGTCAAGTGCGGCGTGCCGGTGGCGGACTTCTCGGCCGGGCTGTATGGCGCCTTCGCCATCGCCTCGGCGCTGCGCGCCGCGCAGGCCAGCGGCCAGGGCACGCACATCGACGTGCCGATGCTGGGCGCCACGCTCGGCATCGCGGCGCTGCAGACCTCGGAGTTCTTCGGCAGCGGGCGCGATCCGGTCAAGCTGGGTTCGGCCCACCCGCGCAACGCGCCGTACCAGGCGTTCCGCTGCAAGGACGGCTATTTCGGCATGGCGGCCGGCAACAACGCGTTGTGGAAGGGCGTGTGCGTGACAGTGGGCCGCGAGGACCTGCTGGCGGACCCGCGCTTTACCGACACTAGCGCGCGCGCCCGCAACCAGGACGCGCTGCGCGAGATCCTGGAAGCGATCTTCGCGGCCGACGACGCGCCCGCCTGGCTGGCGCGGTTCCGCGCGGCCGGCGTGCCGTGCGCGCCCATCAACACCTATTCCGAAGTGCTGGCGGACCCGCAGGTCGAGCACATGGGCTGGGTGCAGCCGCTGGAGCTGCCCAACGGCGTGGCCACGCGCACCTTCGGCCTGCCGGTGCGCTTCGACGGCCAGACCACCGCGCTGCGGCGTCCGCCGCCCGCGCTGGGCCAGCACAACGACGAGGTGCTGGGACCGCTGCGCGACAAGGGGCGGCGCGCATGAGCGCGACGCTGCAGATCGAGCGGCGCGGCGCCGCGCAGGTGCTGACGCTGGCGCGTCCGGACAAGATGAACGCGCTGTCGGCCGAGCTGGTCGAGGCGCTGATCGCGGCGGTGGACGCGGCGCCGGCCCAGGGCGCCGAGGTCATCGTGCTGCGCGGCGCGGGCCGCAACTTCAGCGCCGGCTTCGATTTCGGCGAGCTGGACGCGCAGAGCGAGGGCGACCTGCTGCTGCGCTTCGTGCGCATCGAGACCCTGCTGCAACGCGTGGCGGCCTCGCCCTGCCTGACGGTGGGGCTGGCGCATGGCCGCAATTTCGGCGCTGGTGTCGATCTGTTCGGCGCCTGCAAGTGGCGCGTCAGCGCGCCGGACGCGAGCTTTCGCATGCCGGGCCTGAAGTTCGGGCTGGTGCTGGGCACGCGCCGCTTCGCCGCGCTGGTCGGCGCCGAGCGCGCCCGCGCCATCCTGGAACAGGCCAGCACGTTCGGCGCGGCCGAGGCCTATCGCGACGGCTTCGTCAGCCACGTGACGGCGCCGGAAGCCTGGCCCGAGATCGAACGGCAGGCCGTGGAGGCCGCCGCCGCGTTGACCGGCGCGGCCCGCGCGCAGCTGTATGCGGCCCTGTCGGCCGAGCAGCCCGACACCGACCTGGCGCGGCTGGTGCGCTCGGCCGCCGAGCCCGGCCTGAGGGCGCGGGTGGCGGCCTACCTGCAGGCGCGCTGACGCCGCCGGCCCGGCCGGCGCGACGATAAGCACATCGAGGAGGCAGCATGGGTTCGGGATTCAATCAGACAGACAAGCAGCGCTCGCTGGCCGAGCTGGCGGCGCTGGTGCCGGACGGCGCGTCGATCGCCCTGGGCGGCAGTTTCCTGCGCCGGGGGCCGTTCGCCTTCGTGCGCGAACTGATCCGGCAGGGGCGGCGCGACCTGGAACTGGTCAAGCAGTCGCCCGGCTATGACGTCGACATCCTGTGCCGCGCCGGCGCGCTGCGGCGCGTGCGCGCCGGCATCGTGGCGATGGAAGGCAATTTCGGCCTGGCGCCGTGGTATCGCAAGGCCATCGAGCGCGGCGAGGTCGAGCTTGAAGAGCATGCCTGCGCCAGCCTGACGGCGGGGTTGCGGGCCGCCGCCTACGGCGTGCCGTTCCAGCCTTGCGGCGGGCTGCATGGCAGCGCCCTGCCGGTGCTGAACGGCTGGCACTGCCTGGACGACCCCTACGGCAGCGGCGAGCGCACCTGGGTGATTCCGGCGGTGCGGCCGGACTTCGCCGTGATCCAGGCCTCGGAAGTGGACGCGCGCGGCAATGTGCGGGTGCATAGCACGGCGCATTGGGACCGCATCATGTCGCGCGCCGCCGGCAGCGTGCTGGTGGTGGCCGAGAAGCGGGTGGACAGCGCCGTGTTCGAGGCGCAGCCCGAGGCCACGCTGGTGCCGTACTTCATGGTGCAGGCTTTCACGGTGCTGCCGCGCTCGGCCTGGCCCGGCTCCTGCTGGCCGGACTACGCCATCGACTATCCGGCGGTGGAGGCCTACATGGACAAGCAGGGCGACCTGGCGGCCCACCTGGCCGCGGCGCCCGAAGCGAAAGCGGGAGCGGCGCATGGCTGAGCAATGGTCGGGGTTTTCATACATCGTCACCAACCTGGCGCGTTTCATCCGGCCCGACGAGATCACCTTCAGCGGCGTGAACTCGACCCTGCCGATGCTGGCCTGCCTGCTGGCCAAGCGCGCCTATGACTGGGACTACGTCTACATCAACGTGGCCGGCGGGGTCGATCCGCGGCCCTCGCACATTCCGCTGTCCAGCTCCGATCCGGTGCTGGCCGAGCATTCGGCGTCGATCTTCGCCAACGAGGATTTCTACGACCTGTGCACGCGCGGCCGCATGGACCTGGCGTTCCTGGGGGCGGCGCAGATCGACGGCGCGGGCCGCGCCAACAACTCCTGCATCGGCGACTGGCATGCGCCCAAGGTGCGGCTGCCGGGCGGCGGCGGCGGGGCGGTGATGACGCCGACGGCGCGGCGCTGCTGCACCTGGCGCACCGAGCATTCGCGCCGCGTGTTCGTCGAGCAGCTGGATTTCGTCACGTCTGGCGGCGGCTTCGCGGGGGTGGCGACGCCGATCGCGGTGTTCATCAAGCGCGATGGCCGCCTGGCGTTGCAGTCGTGGCATCCCGAGTCCAGCCTGGCGCAAGTGCGCGAGCGCACCGGGTTCGACTTCGATGCCGACGGGGCGGGGCCGACGCCCTGGCCGACCGAGGCCGAGCGGCGCGCCTTGCGCGCGCTGGATGAAGATGGGCAGTTCGAGCGCGACGCGGCGGTGACGCTGCGCTAGCGCCCGGGCGCGTCAGCGGCCGGCGCCGCCACGCAGGCGTTCCAGTTCGGCGGACAGTTCGGCGACCAGCGCCTGGGCGCGCGCCAGGGGATCGTGGCCGGCGGCGGATTCGAGCGGCGCCGCCGGGGCCGCGGGCGGCGCGGGTTCGCGCAGGCGCGGTTGCACGCTTTCGTGGCCGACGCTGACGTCCACGTCGAACACCAGCTGTTCGGCGCGGTGCCAGGTGCTGAACCACTCCAGCGGCCGGCCGTGCTGGTCCATGCCCTGGCCTTCCAGCATCAGCAGGGGCGTGCCGGCGGCGGTCTGCAGCAGCCCGGCGAGCGCCGCGTCGGCGGCGACCGCGCGGATCTGGTTGCGGCCGGCGCCCGGATGCAGGCCGAAGCGCCGGGTCAGCACGCCGTGCAGCGAGGCGTCGGCCAGGTCGTCGGCGCGCAGGCCGGGCACCGCCGCGGCGGGCAGCCAGGTGCGCACATAGGCCAGCGGCGCGTCGGCCACGTGGCGCAGCCGTTCCAGCAGCAACAGGTCGGCGCTGCCGAAGAACTCGGCGACCGCGGCGGGCGGTTCGGCCGGCGCCAGGCCCAGCACGCGGGTCTTGAGCGCCACGCCGGATTGGGCGAATTGTTCGTACAGCCCGGTGGAGCGCTGCACCAGCCGGCGATGCTCGCGCGGCGCGGCGACCACCGCCGGACGGCCGGCCTCGCGCTGGATCAGCCCTTCCGTCGCCAGCGCCGACAGCGCCTGCCGCACCACGCTGCGCGCCACGCCGAAGCGTTCGCACAGGGCGGCCTCGCTGGGCAGCAGCGCGCCGGCGCCGAGTTTGCGGGTCCGGATATAACCGCGCAGCAGCGCCGCCACCTGGGCGTGCAGCGGCACGTCGCCGGAACGATCCAGCGCGGGCAAATCTTCAGCGTTGGCGGGCGCCATGCAATCAACCTCCTGTTTGGGCCCGCGCAGTTTCCCATACATGCGTCCAGCCCGGGGCCAGATGCGCGGCGCGCTCGGCGGCCAGGATCAGACTGTCTTCGCGGGCGATGCCCTGGCCCGCGATGTCGAACGCGGTGCCGTGATCGACGGACACGCGCACCACCGGCAGGCCGACGGTGATGTTAACGCCGTCATCGCCATAGACGGCCTTGAAGGGCGCGTGGCCCTGGTCGTGGTAACAGGCGATCACGAACTGCCACTTGCCGCGCACGGCCTGCGGGAACAGCGCGTCGGCCGGGATCGGGCCGGCGGCCAGGATGCCGGCGGCGTTGGCCTCGGCCACGGCGGGCGCCAGGATGTCGGCGTCTTCGGTGCCGAAGATGCCGTTCTCGCCGGCGTGCGGGTTCAGGCCCGACACCGCCACCGGACGGTCGCCGCGGCCCAGGGCCTTGGCGAACGAGCCGGCCAGGCGCAGCACCGCTCGCATGCGCGCCGGCGTCAGGTCTTCGATGGCCTGGCGCAGCGACACGTGGGTGGTGGCGTGGAAGATGTAGAGATCGCCGGCGGACAGCACCAGCGAGAAGGTCTTGACGCCGAATTCATGCGCCAGCAGTTCGGTGTGGCCGGGCCACTTGTGGCCGGCGGCGTGCATGGCGGCCTTGTTCAGCGGGGCGGTGACGATGCCGTCGACCTCGCCGGCGCGCGCCAGGGCGCAGGCGGTGGTGACGAAGCGCACCGAGCCGTCCCCGGCGGCGGCGCTGATCTCGCCCAGCTTGACGTCGGCCAGCGACGGGCCGGCCTGCAGCACCTCGATGGTGCCGGGGGTGTTGGTGGCGTCGGCGGGGCGCTCGACGCGGCGCGCGATGGCGGGATCGCCGCCCAGGCCGCGCACGGCGTTGACCATCACGTCGACGTCGCCGATCACGACCAGGCGCGCCTTCTGGCGCAGTTCGTCATGGCCCATCAGCATCTTGGCCGTGATTTCCGGCCCGATGCCGGCCACGTCGCCGAGGGTGACCGCCAGCAGGGGCAGCTTGGGGGCGGGGGTTTGTGTCATCGCTTGAATCTCCTGTCGCGGATCGCGCGCACGGCGCGAACCAGTACGTCTTCGGTGCCAAAGCCGCCGGCCTTGGTCACCACGGGCAGGCCGTCGGCCGTGCCCCCGGTCAGCGTGCCCAGGGGCACGCCGCCCATTACTTCATCCACCAGGGCGATGCCGCCGGCGCCCAGCGCCAGCAGCACCTGGCGGGCGCCGTCGCCGCCGGTGGCCACCACGCCCGCGGCGCGGGTGGCGCCGATGGCCTGCGCGGCCAGCGAGCCCAGGCGTTGCGCCACGGTGTCGGCATCGAGTCCCGCGAGCTGGCCTTCGGGGGGCCAGCAGCAACAGGGGGGGGCGGCATCGGCCGCGCCGTCCCGCGCATGGCCCCGCAGCAGCGGTTCGCTCCAGGCGCGCCAGGCGGCGTCATCGGCCAGGTCCGTCAGCGCCGGCGCCCAGGTGCGGGCGCCGGCGGCCTGCAGCGCGGCGGCCTGCGCGCGCGCGGCGCTGTGTTGCGAGGTCACGACCACGACCACGGGAGCGGTCTGCTCGGCGCCGGCCCAGACGCGGGCCAGCGGCACCGCCAGGCCGCCCGCGCCCACCGGCAGGGCGCGCCGGCCCAGCAGGCCGATGGCGCGCGCCAGCCGTTCCAGGTCGGCGTCGTCGCGGGCGTCCACCACCACGGTGGCGCCGGCCTGCGCGATGCGCGCGGCCAGCGACTCGGGCGTTTCGCCGGGAAGGGCCGCGACGTGGGCGCAGCCCAGCAGGGTCGGGATGTGGCTTTCGGTCACGGGCGTGACCGGGTCGGTGGCGGCCGAGGTGGCCGTGACCGGCAGGCCGCTCACCATCAGCACGCCGTCTTCCACGGTGCGGCCGGTGGCGGGAAAGGCCGGGCACACCACCGCGATGGCGTCGTCGCCCCAGGCCTCGCGCGCCGCGTCGATCTCGGCCTTGAAGGCGCCGCGCAGCGTCGAGTCCACTTTCTTGTACAGCCGCGCGACGCCGGCGGCGCGCAGCCGCTGGACGTTGCGCCGGATCACCGCGCCGGCTTCACTGGCCGGCAGGGCGCGGCTGTGGGTGGTGACCGCCAGCACGTCGACGTCGTCGGCGGCCGGCGCGGCCAGCGCCTCGTGCGCGCCGTCGATCGACAGGCGGGTGGTCCAGCCGGCCCGCACGAACTGCACGGCGGTGTCGCCGGAGCCGGTCAGGTCGTCGGCGACGATGGCGATGGCGGGCGTCACAGGGCCTCCCCGCGGGCCTCGCGATAGCCGCCGGCGGGCGTTTCGTCGCTGGCGTCCACCGGCTTGAGTTCGCCGGCGCGCTTGAGGAAATACGAGGCCAGCACCGGCGCCAGGATCGAGCTGATCAGCACACATGCGGCCACTTGCGCGGTGGCCGTGGCCACGTATTGCTGGAAGTTGGGATCGGCGGCCGCGACCACGGCGGGCGTGGCGATGGCGTTGCCGGCGGTGGTGCCGGCCGCGAAGCCCAGGCCGCTCTTGCCGCCACGGCGCAGGATCAGGCGATAGCCCAGGTAGACCAGGCCGCCGGTGATGGGGCTGATGATCAGGCCCAGGATCAGGCCGCTGACGCCGCCGCTGACGACCGCGCCCAGGTTGATGCCGGTGCCCAGGGCGAAGGCGAAGAACGGGATGACGATGTTGGGCACGGGCTTGAGCACGTCGCGCCACTTGGGATCGAGGTTGCCGACCACCACGCCCAGCAGGAACGGCACCAGCGCGGCGACCAGGGCGATCATGGGAATGTCGGCCAGGCCCGAGGCGCCCAGGAACAGCAGGCTGAAGAAGGGGCCGTCGTTGATGGCGCTGGCGACGTAGGCGCCGCGGTCGCGCGCATCGCCGTACTGGCCGGTGTACGCCAGCCACAGGCCGCCATTGCTGTTGTCGAAGGCCGCCAGCATCGCCAGGATGGAGATGCCCAGCACGCCGTCCAGGCCGACATAGGCGCCGAGGATGATGATGAGGGTGGCGGGCACCAGCGTCTTCATCAGCAGGATGGTGCCGGCGGTGGCCAGGATCGGGCCGCCGGTGCGGGTGTTGACCTGGGTGCCGGTGGCGAAGATCAGCAGGGCGATCAGCGGCAGGGCGCTGTTCTTGAACAGGGCGGTGGTGAAGCCGCCGATGGCCAGCGCGTCGGGCGCGAAGGTGCCGATCAGCGAACCCAGGATCAGCGGTACCAGCATCAGGCCGCCGGGGATTTTCTGCATCGTGCCAAAGAAAGGCGAACGGGTGGTTTCGGTCGTCACTATCGGAGTCTCCAGGGGGATTTTCTCGCGGCGCAGACGTTCATGTGTGCGTCTGTCAGGGGGTTGAAAGCCGCCAGTGTACACCTGTACGTACAGCATGTACGTACAGGGTCTTCCCGTGTGGCGCGAGCGCGACGCCTGCCGGCCCGCTCAATCCAGCCCGACGAAACCGCCGGTCTGGTGGCTCCACAACCGCGCGTACAGCCCGCCCTGGGCGATCAGGCTGGCGTGGCTGCCGGATTCGACGATGCGGCCGCCGTCCAGCACCACCAGCCGGTCCATGCGGGCGATGGTGGACAGGCGGTGCGCGATGGCGATGACGGTCTTGCCCTGCATCAGCGCCTCCAGGCTCTCCTGGATCGCGGCCTCGACCTCGGAGTCGAGCGCCGACGTGGCCTCGTCCAGGATCAGGATGGGCGCGTCCTTGAGCAGCACGCGGGCGATGGCGATGCGCTGGCGCTGGCCGCCCGACAGCTTGACGCCGCGCTCGCCGACGTGGGCGTCCAGGCCGCGGCGGCCGTCGCCGTCGACCAGGGCGTCGATGAATTCGGCGGCGCGGGCGCGCTCGATGGCGTCGCGCACCTGCGCCTCGGTGGCGTCGGGCCGGCCGTACAGCAGGTTGTCGCGGATCGAGCGGTGCAGCAGCGAGGTGTCCTGGGTGACCACGCCGATCTGCGAGCGCAGGCTTTCCTGGGTGACCCCGGCGATATCCTGGCCGTCGATCAGGATGCGGCCGCCTTCCACGTCATACAGGCGCAGCAGCACGTTGACCAGGGTCGACTTGCCGGCGCCGGACGGGCCGATCAGGCCGATCTTCTCGCCCGCATGCACCGTCAGGTCCAGGTGCGGGATGATCTGGCGGCCGCTGCCGTAGTGGAACGACATGTCCTCGAAGCGCACCTCGCCTTGCGTGATGCGCAGGGGCACGGCGTCGGGGCGGTCCAGCACCTGGCGCGGCTGCGCGATGGTGGCCAGGCCGTCCTGCACCATGCCGACGTTTTCGGATATGCCGTTGACTTCCCACATGATCCAGGCGGACATGTTGTTGATGCGGATCACCAGGCCCAGGGCCAGCGTGATGGCGCCCAGGCTGATGCCGCCGATGCTCCACAGCCACAGCGCCAGGCCGGCGGTGCTGGTGATCAGCACGCCGTTGAGCGTGTTGATGGACACGTCCATGGCGGTGATGACGCGGGTCGACAGGCGCTGTTTTTCGGTCTGCTCGGTCATGGCCTGGCGCGCGTAGTCCTCCTCGCGGCGGGCGTGGGCGAACAGCTTGAGCGTGGAGATGTTGGTGTAGCCGTCGACGATGCGGCCCATCAGCTTGGAGCGCGCTTCCGAGGCGATGACGGCGCGCGCCTGCATGCGCGGCACGAAGTACGCCAGCATGCAGCAGTAGATGGCGATCCACAGCACCAGCGGGATCACCAGGCGCCAGTCGGCCTCGGCGAACAGATAGAGCGCGCTGGCGGCGTACAGGATCACGTGCCACAGCGCGTCCACCGATTGCACCGCGGAATCGCGCAGCGAATAGCCGGTCTGCAGCACGCGGTTGGCGACGCGGCCGGCGAAGTCGTTGTGGAAGAACGCCAGGCCCTGGTTCAGCACGTAGCGGTGGTTCTGCCAGCGCACCAGCGTGGTCAGGCTGGGCGAGATGGTCTGGTGCGACAGCAGGTCGTGCGCCGCGATCGACAGCGGCCGCAGCACCATCACCACGAACGCCATCCACGCCAGTGTGTAGGCGTGCTCGCGGAAGAAGTCCGCCGGCGGCGTGTGTTGCGCCATGTCGACCAGGTCGGCCAGGAAGCTGAACAGCGCCACTTCCACCAATGCGCCGCCCAGGCCCACCAGCAGCAGGATGGCGAAGATCGGCCAGACCTGCCGCAGGTAATAGGCGTAGAAGCGCAGCACGCGCCCTGGCGGGGTGATGTCGGGGGCGTCCCGGAACGGGTCGATCAGGTTTTCGAAGTAACGAAAGACGGGATTCGAGGCGGGGTTCGGTTTGGCGCCGGGCATGGGAGGTCCATAGGAGGAGGCCGCCCAAGCGTATCAGGGTAACCCCTTAAAAATAAAGGGGTCGCGCGCCGTCAACCGTATTGCGCGCGCCGCGTTCCGCCTTCGCGGCGGCTGGCCTTTTCCGCCACGATGTTGTCCTGCGCCATGCGCCGGCCGCGCTGCTCGATGCGGGTCAGCAGGTCGCGCAGCAGGGCGACCTCGGCGGCGTCCAGGTCCTGCACCAGCAGGTCGTTCAGCCGCATCACCTCCGGCAGCAGGGCGCGGTAGCGGTCCAGGCCGTCGGCGGTGGCCTCGATGCGCACCACGCGCCGGTCGGCGCTGTCGGGCAGGCGCCGCAGCCAGCCCTTTTCGCACAGCGCGCCCAGGGTGCGGGAGGTGCGCGCCAGGTCGAGCTTGGCGGCGGCGGCCAGTTCGGCTGAGGTCATGATGCCGCCCTCGACCGCACAGGCCAGCAGGCGCCATTCGCGCCGGGTGATGCCGAAGCGGCCTTCGCACAGGCGCACGAAGACGGGGTTGGACTGCGCCCAGGCCTGGTACAGCTGGTACATCAGCATTCCGGCCAGGGGATGTTCGACGGGGTGGTCCATATCGTTATGGCAAGTACTGGATTAGATCAAGCAATCGTCGCGGCGCTACAGTCGTCTCGCCTATCCAGGCCAGGCCCGGCATGCATAAACATAACCGACAGCGGGCCATTGTCACCAGGAGACTAGCGTGCGTAATTGGATTTCCTGCGTCGCGTTCGCGGCGTTCGCGGCGGCTTCGGCCGCGCCGGCCTGTGCCCAGCAGGCGCCGCTGGACGGCGCCCTGACCATCGTGGTGGGCTACCCGCCGGGCGGCAGTTCCGACCGCATCGCGCGGTTGGTGGCCGACCGCCTGAAGGACCGGCTGGGCGTGACCGTGGTGGTCGAAAACAAGACAGGGGCCGGCGGCCGCATCGCGGCCCAGGGCCTGCATGCGCTGGCGACGCGGCAGAACGTGCTGATGCTGGCCAATCCGGCGGTGATGGTGGTGGCGCCGCTGGTCTACGCCGAACCCGGCTACGACGCCCGCCGCGACTTCCAGCCGGTGTCGCTGGTCAGCCGCTACAAGTTCGCGCTGGCGGTGGCGGCCAATTCGCCCATCCGCGACGTGGCGGGGTTGCGCCAGTGGCTGCGCGACAACCCGCGCCAGTTCTCCGTGGGCGTGCCGGCCACCGGCAGCCTGCCGCACTTCTTCGCGCTGATGCTGGGCCGCCAGATCGGCCAGGAGCCCGAGGTGGTGGGCTACCGGGGCTCGGCGCCGCTGATCTCCGAACTGATCGGCGGCGTGCTGCCGCAGGCGGTCGACACGCTCGACACGCTGCTGCCGCAGCACCGCGCCGGCAAGATCCGCATCCTGGCGACGTCGGGCGAGAGCCGCGATCCGCTGCTGGCGGACGTGCCGACCTTCCGCGAGGCCGGCGTGGACCTGGCGGCCGACGGCTGGAACGCGTTCTTCGCCTCGTCGGCGATGGCGCCGGCCAAGGCCGCCCGGCTGGGCGAGGACATCGCCGCGGTGATGCGCGATCCGGCCATGCAGCAGGCGGTGCGCGAGTCGTATCTGGAGCCGGTGACGGCGGATGCCGCCGCCACCGGGCGCGAGCTGGACGCCTACCGGGCCCAATGGGAACCGGCGGTGAAGGCTTCCGGCTTCACGGCCACGCAATAAGGCGGGCAACGATGAGCACGGTGCAGAATGTGTTGTTCATCATGGCCGACCAGCTGCGGGCGGATCACCTGAGCTGCTATGGCCATCCCTATTTGCAGACGCCCAGCCTGGACGCGCTGGCGGCGCGCGGCGCGCGCTTCGACCGCGCCTTCGTCAATTCCGGCGTGTGCGGCCCGTCGCGCATGAGCTATTACACGGGGCGCTATCCCTCGCGCCACGGCGCCACCTGGAACCGGGTGCCGCTGTCGGTCAACGAGATCACGCTGGGCGAGTACCTGGCGGGGCAGGGGCGCGACCTGGCGCTGGCGGGCAAGACCCACGTCATTCCCGACCGCGCCGGCATGGAGCGCCTGTCGATCGACGGCGGCTCCGAGCTGGGCGCGCTGCTGTCGCGCGGCGGCTTCATCGAGGTCGACCGCTACGACGGCCACCACGAGCCGGGCAAGGAGAGCGGCTATCCCGCCTTCCTGCGCAGCCAGGGCTACGACAGCGCCGACCCGTGGACCGATTACGTCATCGCCGGCGTCGACGCGCATGGGCGCGTGGCCAGCGGCTGGAACATGCGCAACGTGCGCCTGCCGTCGCGCGTGGCCGAACCGCATTCGGAAACCGCCTACATGACCGACCAGGCGCTGCGCTTCATGCAACAGCGCGGCAGCCAGCCCTGGGTGCTGCACCTGAGCTACGTCAAGCCGCACTGGCCCTACATGGCGCCGGCGCCCTATCACCAGCGCTACACGGCCGACCAGTGCCTGCCGGTGCGCCGCAACCGCGAGGAGCTGGCCGGCGCGCATCCGGTGGTGGCGGCCTACCGCCAGCACGAGGAAAGCGTCAGCTTCTCGACCGACGAGTGCGTGCGGGTGGTGCGGCCGGCCTACCAGGGGTTGATCCGCCAGCTCGATGACCATCTGGGGCGGCTGTTCGACTACATGGAAGGCGCGGGCCTGATGCGCAACACGCTGATCGTGTTCACGGCGGACCATGGTGACTTCCTGGGCGACCACTGGCTGGGCGAGAAGGAACTGTTCTACGACACCGTGCAGCGCGTGCCGTTCATCGTCATGGACCCGTCGGCGGCGGCCGACGCCACCCGGGGCCAGGCGCTGGCGGACATGGTGGAAAGCGTGGACCTGGTGCCGACGGTGCTGCGCGCGCTGGACGCGCCGCGGCCCTGGCACCGGCTGGAGGGGCGCGAGCTGCAGACCGTGCTGCATGGCCGCGGGGCGGACGAGCCCTGGCGCGACTGCGTGTTCTCGGAGCTGGACTACAGCTTCCGCCAGGCGCGCATCCTGCGCGGCAAGACGCCGCAGAACGCGCGCGCCTGGTCGGTGCGCACCGACCGCTGGCGCTACGTGTACTGGCTGGACGAACCCGAGCAGCTGTTCGATCTGCAGGCCGACCCCGACGAGTTCCAGGACCTGGGCGCCAGCGCCGGCCATGCGCCGGTGCGCGCCCAGCTGCGCGAGCGGTTGTTCGACTGGATGCTGCGCGGCAAGCGCCGCACCACCATGAGCGACGCGGCGGTGGAGCAGGGCACCAACGCGCACAAGCGCGCCGGGGTGTTCTTCGGCCAGTGGTGAAAGACCCTGGGCGGCGGCGCGGGCGGATCGCCCGGCGCCGCGCCCGCGTCGGCATCAGGCGCCGGCCGTGTCCTTCTGCGGCGCCGCGGCGGCCGGCTTGAGCTCGCGCCGCAGGATCTTGCCGACGTTGGTGCGCGGCAGCTCGTCGCGGAACTCGATGTAGCGCGGCACCTTGTAGCCGGTCAGCTGGGTGCGGCAGTGCGCGATCAGCGTCTCGGCGTCCAGGTTGGGATCCTTGCGGATCACGTACAGCTTGACCGCCTCGCCCGAGCGTTCGTCGGGCACGCCGATGGCGGCCACTTCGCGCACGCCCGGATGCAGCGCGGCGGCGTCCTCGACCTCGTTCGGATAGACGTTGAAGCCCGACACCAGGATCATGTCCTTCTTGCGGTCGACCAGGAAGACGTAGCCGGTCTCGTCGACGTAGCCGATGTCGCCGGTGCGCAGGAAGCCGTCGGACGTCATGACCAGCGCGGTCTCGTCGGGCCGGTTCCAGTAGCCGCGCGTCACCTGCGGGCCGCGCACGCAGATCTCGCCGCGCTCGCCCAGGGCCACCTCGCGTCCGTCGTCATCGCGGATCGACAGGTCGGTGGAGGGCACCGGCAGGCCGATCGAGCCGGTGAAGGCCTTCACGTCGAGCGGATTGATGGTCACGGCCGGCGAGGTCTCCGTCAGGCCGTAGGCCTGCGCCAGCGCCCGGCCGGTGACGGCCAGCCAGCGCTCGGCCACGGCGCGCTGCACCGCCATGCCGCCGCCCATCGTCAGGCGCAGGCGCGAGAAATCCAGCTTGGCGAAGTCGGGGTGGTTGAGCAGGGCGTTGAACAGCGTGTTGACGCCGGTGAAGGCGCTGAACGGTACCTTGCCCATCTCCTTGATCAGCCCGGGGATGTCGCGCGGGTTGATGATGAGCAGGTTGCTGGCGCCGATCTTCATGAAGGCCAGGCAGTTCGCCGTGAGCGCGAAGATATGGTAGAGCGGCAGCGCGGTGACGATGCACTCCTCGCCGTCCTTGACCAGCGGCTTGATCCAGGCATGGGCCTGGGTCACGTTGGCGGCCAAGTTGCCGTGCGTCAGCATGGCGCCCTTGGCCACGCCGGTGGTGCCACCGGTGTATTGCAGGCAGGCCAGGTCGTCCTGGGTCAGCGCAACTTCGTCGAATGGCGCGTCGCGCCCGGCGCGCAGGGCGTCGCGCAGCCGTATCGCGCCGGGGATGGACCAGGCCGGCACCATGCGCTTGACGCGCTTGACCACGAAATCGACCAGCCGGCCCTTAAGCGGACTGAGCAGTTCGCCGATGGAGGTCACCAGCACCTTCTCGATGGCGGTGGCCGGCAGGGCCTTCTGCACGGTGGCGGCGAAGTTGTCGGCCACCACGATGGCGCGCGCGCCCGAGTCGGCCAACTGGTGCTCGAGTTCGTGGGCGGTGTAGAGCGGGTTGCAGTTGACCACGACGCAGCCGGCGCGCAGCGCGCCGAACAGGCACACCGGATACTGCAGCAGATTGGGCATCATCAGCGCCACGCGGTCGCCCTTGCGCAGGCCGTTGGCGCGCAGCCAGGCGGCGAAGTCGCGCGTCAGGGCGTCGAGTTCGCCGTAGCTCAGGGACTTGCCCATGCTGATGTACGCGGTCTTGTCCGCGAAACGCCGGCAGCTGTCGCGCGCGATCGAGACCAGCGTGGTGGCGTCGTCCAGCTCGATCTCCGCGGGCACGCCCGGGGGGTAGCTCTTTTGCCAGATTCGTTCCATCTTTACGGGGTTCCCAGTAGGGCTTTTTTCAGGGAGGACTGCGCCGGGTTGTCGCCCAGCCAGACCCGCAGCAGGGCGCGGGCGAAGGCGGGATCGTCGATGCGGCCGCGCTGTTTGCCGTTGTCGGTGATGGTGACGCCGCGGGCGTCGAAGTCCAGGTCGATCACGTCGCCCTCGCGCGCCGAGCCGATCTCGGCCATCAGCGATGACAGGCGGTCGGCATGCGCCTGCAGCGCGGCAAGCTCCTGCTTGTGGGTATTGTCCCGCAATCCGTCCTGCAGCGCCGCGTCCAGGCTCTTGCTGTCGACATCGCGCAAGAGTTGCAGCCGCATGCGGCGCGGTTCATTGCTGTTGATCAAGGCCGCGGCGTCCTGGCTCCTGGCGCTGGCGTACAGCGCCACCACGTAGACCTTGACCACGAACTTGGTGCGCAGGCCGGCGCCGTTGAGCACCAGCGCATGGCCGCCTTCCGACAGCTGCTCGGGAACGCGCACGCCGGCGACCTCGACGTCGGCGCGCGCGGGGGCCGCGGCCAGGCAGGCGGCCAGGATCAGGCTCAGGGCGGTGGCGCGCCCTCCGGGGATGATGTCACGCATGGGTCTCCTCCAGTCGTTTTCTGCTTGTAGTACTTCTTGTCGGCGATGTAGATCGTGCGTTCCACGACGGCGTAGACGACGCCGTCCTTGTCCTTCAATTCCACGGTGTAGGTCCGGGTGGTCTCGTGGTCGCGGGCCAGCACGGCCCGGATGTCCGCGATTTCTCCCGGCGGCAGCCGGAAGTCCACATACAGCGTGGTGTAGGCGGGCTTGCGGTAGCGGATGGACGCCGCCTTGTCCCACACGATGTGGTCCGCGCCCAGCGCGGCCATCAGCATGGTGGGGTGGGCGCCGTCGGTCACCGCGAACAGCGAGCCGCCGTACATGGAGCCTACGATGTTGCGCGTGCGCCGCAGCAGCGGCAGCTTGATGCGGATGTGCTGGAAATCCGGCGACACGTGCAGCACCCGGCCGCCGGTGGCGCGGAACGCCGGATGCAGGTTGAATCCCACCCGCATCAGGCGCGCGCGCCAGGTCGGCGACAGGCGTTTGAACCAATAAGGCTTCATGGTTCTTCTATCCGGCCTCGGTCACATGGCCTCGAACAGGCCGGCCGCGCCCATGCCGGTGCCGATGCACATCGTCACCAGCCCATACTTGCCGCCGGTGCGGCGCAGGCCATGGGTCAGGGTGGCGGTGCGGATGGCGCCGGTGGCGCCCAGCGGGTGGCCCAGCGCGATGGCGCCGCCCAGCGGGTTGACCTTGGCCGGGTCGAGCTTGAGCTCGCGCATCACCGCCAGCGATTGCGCGGCGAAGGCTTCGTTCAGCTCGATCCAGTCCAGGTCGTCCTGGGCGATGCCGGCGCGCGCCAGCACCTTCGGGATGGCGGCCATGGGGCCGATGCCCATGATTTCCGGCGGCACGCCGGCCACGGCGAAGCTGACGAAGCGCGCCAGCGGGCTGAGGTTGAACTCGCGCAGCACGCGCTCGGACACCAGCACCACGGCGGCGGCGCCGTCGGACATCTGCGAACTGTTGCCGGCGGTGACGCTGCCGCGGGCGGCGAACACCGGCTTCAGGCGCGCCAGGCCCTCGGCGCTGGAATCGGGGCGCGGACCCTCGTCGACCTCGACCAGGCGGCGGGTCTCGCGCACGTCGCCCTTGGCGCCGCCGGGTAGGCGCGTCACGACTTCGAACGGCGTGATCTCGGCGCGGAAATGGCCGGCCGCGATGGCGGCGTTGGCCTTCTGCTGCGAGGCCAGCGCGAAAGCGTCCTGGTCCTCGCGCGACACCTTCCACTGCTCGGCGACCTTCTCGCCGGTCAGGCCCATGCCGAAGGCCATGCCGATGTTCTCGGGGTGCGAGAAGATGGCCGGGTTGAGCGACACCTTGTTGCCCATGATCTGCGGCATCGCGCTCATCGACTCGGTGCCCGAGCCGATCATGATGTCGGCCTCGCCGGTGCGGATGCGGGCGGCGGCGTCGGCCACCGCCTGCAGCCCCGAGGCGCAGAAGCGGTTGACGGTGACGCCGGCCACGCTCTGCGGCAGGCCGGCCAGCAACAGGCCGATGCGCGCCACGTTCATGCCCTGTTCGGCTTCCGGCATGGCGCAGCCGGTGATGACATCGTCGATGCGCGCCGGATCCAGCCACGGCGTCTGCTTGAGCGCGCCCTGCAGCGCCGCCGCCAGCATGTCGTCGGGCCGGGTCGTGGCATACACCCCATTACGCTTGCCCACCGGCAACCGCGTCGCCGCAACGATGTAAGCCTCTTGAATCTGCTTGCTCATATCAATTCCTCGTATCCATAACGATCACCCTCTATGCACACCACGGTCCCCCACAAGCGGGGCCGCGCGGATCCGGCTTCGCCGGTCCGCCACCGGCGTCCCCCTGGGGGGGAAGCGCCGCAGGCGCTTCGGGGGGGGGACTATCAGTTCCGCAATGGCTTGCCGGTGTCCAGGGTGTGGCGGATGCGGGCCTGGGTCTCGGGCGTGCGCAGCAGCGCCACGAATTCCTTGCGCTCGACCGCCAGCAGCCATTCCTCGTCGACCTTGGCGCCGGTCTCGATCTCGCCGCCGCACAGCGCCGCCGCGGCGCTGCGGGCCACGCGGTAGTCGTGGGCGCTGATCATGCCGCCCTCGCGCATGTTGACCAGCACCATCTCGAAGTTGGCGATGCCGTTGCGGCCGGCCACCGGCACGCCCTGCAGCCGCGGCGGCGGCACGTAGCCGGCGGTGGCGGCGGCGCGCGCCTGGCCGATGGCCACGAACAGCAGCTCGCCGGGATGGAACAGCACGATGTCCTGTTCGCGCGCGAAGCCCAGTTCGACGGCTTCGATGGCGCTCTTGGCGACCCGCGCCATGGCGATGGTCTGGAACACCGGCTGCAGGAACGGGAACACCTCGCCCGGCGTGGCGGTGGTGGCCGCCAGCGCCGCGGCGCGGCCGGCGAATTCCTTGCTGCCGCCGCCGGCCGGGATCAGGCCGACGCCGGCCTCGACCAGGCCGATGTAGCTTTCGAGCGCCAGCACGCGATGCGAGGCGTGCATCAGGAACTCGCAGCCGCCGCCCAGCGCCATGCCCTGCACGGCCGCCACGGTGGGGATCTGCGCGTACTTGAAGGACTGCGAGGTGCGCTGGAATTTCTCGACGGTGGCTTCCAGCATGTCCCATTGGCCCGCGGCGCAGGCTTCCGAGACCTGTTGCAGGTTGGCGCCCACGGCGAACGGCGCGTCATGCCAGATCACCAGGCCGTCGAACTCGCGCTCGGCGCGGGCCACGGCCTGCAGGATGCCTTCCAGCACCTCGGCGCCCAGCGTGTGGTTCTTGGAGGTGACCGACAGGATGGCGATGCCGGCGTCGACCTCGGGCAGGTTCCACAGGCGCACGCCTTCGTTTTCCCAGACCGTGACGCCGCGGTCGTCGGCGCCTTCGCCGAATACGCGCTCGGGGAACAGCTGGCGCTGGTAGACCGGCAGCGCCGAGCGCGGGTGCAGCTTGCCGCTGCGGGCGGAATACGAGCCGGCGGGCGTGTGCACGCCCTGGCGGTCCGGTTCCAGCGCCCAGGCGGGCAGCGGCGCGTCGCTCATGGCGCGGCCGGCGGCGATGTCCTCGGCCACGGCGCGGGCGATGGCCTGCCAGCCGGCGGCCTGCCAGGTCTCGAACGGACCCTGGGCCCAGCCGAAGCCCCAGCGCATGGCCAGGTCGAGGTCACGGGCGTTGTCGGCCACCTGGCCGAGCTGCGCCGCGCTGTAGTGGAAGATGTCGCGGAACAGGCTCCACAGGAACTGGGCCTGCGGATGCTCGCTGGCGCGCAGCGCGGCGAAGCGCTTGGCCGGATCGCGTTCCTTGAGCAGCGCGGCGACCTCGTCGGCCAGCTTGCCGGCGCTGGGGCGGTAGTCCTGCGCCTGCAGGTCCAGCACCTGGATTTCGCGGCCGGCCTTGCGGTAGACGCCGGCGCCGCTCTTCTGGCCCAGCGCGCCCTTGGAGATCAGGGCCGACAGCCAGGCGGGCAGCGTGAAATAGCGGTGCCAGGGATCGTCCGGCAGGTTCTTGTCCATGGTGCCGACCACGTGGGCCAGCGTGTCCAGGCCGACCACGTCGGCGGTGCGGTAGGTGGCGCTCTTGGGACGGCCGATCTTCGGGCCGGTGAGGGCGTCGACCTCGTCGAAGCCCAGTCCCAGGCGCTGGGTGTGGTGCATGGCCGCCAGGATCGAGAACACGCCGATGCGGTTGGCGACGAAATTGGGGGTGTCGAGCGCGCGGATCACGCCCTTGCCCAGCGTGGAGGTCAGCCAGGTCTCGAGCTGGTCCAGCACCGGCGCCTGGGTGTGCGAGGTGGCGATGATTTCCACCAGGCGCATGTAGCGCGGCGGATTGAAGAAGTGGATGCCGCAGAAGCGGTCGCGCAGGGCCGCCGGCAGGGCGTTGGCCAGCGCGTCGATCGACAGGCCGGAGGTATTGGAGGCGATGATGGCGCCGGGCGCGACGTGCGGCGCGATGCGCTCGTACAGCGCGGTCTTCCAGTCCATGCGCTCGGCGATGGCTTCGATGATCAGGTCGCAGCCGCGCAGCTGTTCGATATGGTCGTCGTAGTTGGCCGGGGTGATCAGGGCCAGGCGGGCGGGGCTGGCCAGCGGCGCCGGCTCGAGCTTCTTCAGGCCGGCCAGCGCTTTCTTGACGATGCCGTTGCGGTCGCCTTCGGGCGCCGCGAGATCGAACAGCGTGACGGGCACGCCGGCATTGGCCAGGTGGGCGGCGATCTGCGCGCCCATGACGCCGGCACCCAGCACGGCGACGTGTTTGACGACGAACTTGCTCAAGGAAGTCTCCTGAAAATGCGGGCGGAAGACGGGACCGGCCCGTCATCCGCCCCGGCAGGGCTAGAAGCGGGACGACAGTTGCAGGCCGAAGATGTGGCCGCTGCTGTCATAGGTGCCCGCGACGCGGCCCTTGGTCAGCTGGTTGCCGGACGTGGTGTCGATGTCCGTCTTGCGCAGGTAGAGATAGGTGTAGCCCAGATCGAGCGTGGTGTTCTTGGTGGCCTGCCACTGCACGCCGGTCGAGAACCAGTAGCGGTCGTTGTCGGGCAGCGAGGTCGGACGGTCTTCGGCCTTGTGGACCGGTGACTGATCGTAGGCCAGGCCGAACTTCCACTTCCAGTCGGGCGCGAACTTGTAGGACGTACCCACGGCGATGCGCCACGTGTCGCGGAAGTTCAGCGGCAGGTCGTCATCGCGCGCGCCGGTGCCGGAGTTGCGGATCTTCAGGTCGGGGATGCTGCTCCAGCCGGTCCACGAGATGTCGCCCAGCAGTTCCCATTTCTCGTTGAGCTGGTGGGTGGCGCTCAGGATCAGGGTGTCGGGCAGGTCGACCGAGGCCTTGGCGTCGAACGAGACCGACTGGCCGGTCGGGCCGATGTTGGTGATGTCGGTATCGCCCTTGGCGGTGTGCTTGATCTTGGAGCGGTACGACAGGCCGATGCGGGTGTCTTCGGTGGGCTGCAGCATGAAGCCCACGTTCCAGCCCCACGCGTCGCCCTTCAGGTTGAGGTCGGCGTCGCCGTTGGTGATGAAGGTGCCGCCGCCGGGCAGGGCCACGGGCACCACGGTCTTCTTCTTGTAGGTGGCGTCGATGTGCTGCCAGTTGACGCCGAAGCCCATCGAGAATTTGTCGTTGACCTTGTAGGCGATCGACGGGTTGACGTTGATGGTCTTGATCTCGAACTTGTTCGAGTGGTACTGGCCTTCCCAGCCCTTGTCGTACTCGGTCATCAGGCCGAACGGGGCGCCGACGCCCAGGCCGATGAACCACTTCTCGCTCAGCTGCCACGAGCCGTACAGGTTGGGCACGACGCCCAGGTTGCCGGCATCGCCGCCGTCGCCGCCGGTGGGACGGGTGCCGCCCAGCGCGGTCGGATTGCGGCTGTTGCCGTTGTCCGAAAACTTGAACGAGGGCTTGATCAGATTGACGCCGCCCGAGACATTGATGCCCGGCAGGTAGGTCATGCCCGCCGGGTTGTAGTAGATGATGCTGGCGTTTTCCGGATTTGCCGCCGAGCCCGCGTAAGCGTTGCCCAGGCCGCTGGCATTCTGCTCAAGGAGCTGAAAGCCGGCGCCGTGGGCGGCGCTGGTGGCGCCCAGGCCGACCACAATGGCGGACAGGGTGCTCAGGGACAATGAACGTCTGCTCATGGTACTGCCTCCTCATGTTGGATAGGTATGTCTCTATGGCACTGCCGGTCTCGTCGTCCCGGTCTATCCGGCTCAAGGGTATCCCGGCCGGTCTGTTGCTGCGCTAGGCACTGCGACTGCTTTGGTAATGCAGGGGTCCGCCCGTGAATGGCGCGAACCCGGTTCCGAAAATCACGCCGGCATCGGCCAGGTCGGCGTCGGCGACCACGCCGGCCTCGACCCGCTCGCGGGTGGCGTCGATCAAAGGCTGGATCAGGCGTTCGGCAAGGCCGGCCGGCGCCTGGCCGGGCTGGCCTTCCTTGACCGGCTTGCCGTCGCGCCAGGCGTAGAAGCCGCGGCCGCTCTTCTTGCCCAGGTCGCCGCGCGCCAGCTTCTCGGCCAGGCAGCGCGGCGGCTCGGCGCCGCCGGCCAGTTCCTGGCCCGCCGCGCGGGCGATGTCCAGGCCGACGGTGTCGGCCAGTTCCAGCGGCCCCATGGGCATGCCGAACGCCACCATGGCCGCGTCCACCGTGGCGGGCGACAGGCCTTCGTCGACGCTGCGCATGGCCTGCAGCATATAGGGCGCCAGCACCGCGTTGACCAGGAAGCCGGGCGCGCTGCGCACCGGCAGCGCGAGCTTGCCGATCTGGCCGACGAAGGCGCAGGCGCGCGCCAGCGTGGCCTCGGCGGTGCCATCGGCGTGCACCACTTCCACCAGCGGCATCTTGGCGACCGGATTGAAGAAGTGGATGCCCACCAGCCGTTCGGGCCGGGCCAGGCCGCCGCGCAGCGTTTCCAGCGACAGGCTGGAGGTGTTGGTGGCCAGCAGCGCGTCGGCCTTCATGCGGGGTTCCAGCGCCTGGTACAGGTCGCGCTTGGCCTCGGGGTTCTCGCTGATGGCCTCGATCACCAGATCGGCCTGCGGCACGCCGCCGCCGGCGGGGTCGGGCACCAGCCGGTCGAAAGCCGCGCGGGCGGCGCGGCGGTCCTTCAGGCGGCGCGAGAACAGCGTCGCGGCGCGCTTGATGGCGGGCGCGATGCGGGCCATGTCCTGGTCCTGCAGCGTCACGGTCATGCCCTTGAGCGCGCACCAGGCGGCGATGTCGCCGCCCATCACGCCGGCGCCCACCACGTGCACGTGGCGCACCGGCGCGGCGCCGGCCTGGCGGCCGTTGGCCTTGAGGCGTTCCTGCAGGCGGAACACGCGCAGCAGGTTGCGCGCGGTGTCCGAGGCAATGATGCCGTCGATCAGCGCCGGGGCCTGCAGGGCGTTGCCGCCGTGTTTTTCCCACAGGTCGACGATGGCGGGCGCGGCCGGGTAGTGGCGCAGCGGATCCTTGGCGGCGATCTGCTTGCGGGCGCGGTTGGCGGCCACCGCCTTGAGCGGCCAGCGGTTCAGCCAGGCGCCCAGGCCGCGCGCGCGGCGCGGCGGCTTGCCGGATAGCACCATGCCGCGCGCCGCGGCCTGCAGCAGGCGGGTCGGCACGCGCGCATCGACCAGCCCCAGCGTGGCGGCACGGCGCGCGTCGGCGCCGCGGCCGGTCAGCATCATGTCGAGCGCGGCGGGCGCGCCGATCAGCGCGGGCAGGCGCAGCATGCCGCCCCAGCCGGGGAAGATGCCCAGCATGACTTCGGGCAGCGCCAGCGAGGCGCCGGGCGCGTCCTCCACCAGCCGGTAGCGGCAGGCCAGCGCGAGTTCCAGGCCGCCGCCCAGGCAATGGCCCTGGATCAGCGCCAGCGTCGGATAGCGCACCGCCGCCAGGCGGTTGAACAGGTTCCAGCCGCGCGCCACCAGGGCGCGGCCCTGTTCCGGCGTGTTCAGTTCGGCGAATTCGTTGACGTCGGCGCCGACGATGAAGCCGGTCGGCTTGCCCGAGCGGATCACCAGGCCCTTGGGCGGCTGCGCGTCGAGCGCATCCAGCACCGTCGCCAGTTCCGCCATGGTGTCGGCGGACAGCGCGTTGACGGCGCTGCCGGCGCGGTCGAACGTCAGCCACGCCAGGCCGTCGGCGTCGCGGTCCAGGCGCCAATGGGAGAGCGAATCCAGCGTGGTCATTGGCGGTCCTCCAGGGTTTCGACCAGCATGGCGCCGCCGAGGCCGCCGCCGATGCAGATGGCGGCCATGCCGCGCCGCGCGCCGCGGCGCTTGAGCGCGTCCAGCAGGTGCAGCACGATGCGGGCGCCGGAGGCGCCGACCGGATGGCCGATGGCGATGGCGCCGCCGTCCACGTTCAGGCGGGCAGGGTCGAGCGCGCCCCAGGCCGGCGTGCCGAAGTGCTCCTGGCAATAGGCGTCGTCCTGCCAGGCCGCCAGGCAGCCTAGCACCTGGGCGGCGAAGGCCTCGTTGATTTCCCACAAGTCCAGGTCATTGAGGCCCAGGCCGTGGCGCTGCAGGATCGGGGTGGCGGCGTGCACCGGGCCCAGGCCCATCATGGCCGGGTCGAGGCCGGCCCACTGGCTGTCGACGATGCGGCCCAGCGGTTGCAGGTTCCAGCGCCGCACCGCCTCTTCGGAGGCCAGCACCAGCATCGCGGCGCCGTCGGTGACCTGCGAGCTGTTGCCGGCGGTGATGTTGCCCCAGGGCTTGTCGAACACCGGCTTGAGCTTGGCCAGCTTGTCGGGGGTGGAATCGGCGCGCACGCCGTCGTCCTCGGCGTACAGCTTGCCCTGGGTGTCGATCAGCGGCGCGATCTCGGCGAAGGCGCCGGCCTCGCGGCCGGCCAGCGCGCGCGCGTGGCTCTGCGCCGAATAGGCGTCCATGGCCTGGCGGCTGATGCCGAAGCGGGTGGCGACGTTTTCGGCGGTCTGGCCCATGGACAGGCCCACCACCGGGTCGGTCAGGCCCTTGAGCAGGCCGATGACCGGCGCCAGGTGGCGCAGGCGCAGGCGGCCGAGCGTGGCGAGCTTGGCGCCGAGGCCGCGCGCGGCGTACCAGCCGGCCAGCCAGCGCACCATGTCGTCGGAAAACAGCACCGGCGCGCGCGACAGCGCGTCGACGCCGCCGGCCAGCACCAGCTGCGAGCGTCCGGTCTGGATGTTGGCGATGGCCGAGTCCAGCGCCTGCATGCCCGAGGCGCAGTTGCGCATCACGGTCCAGCCGGGCACCTTGTCGCCGCAGCCCAGGCGCAGGGCGATCACGCGGCCGATGTTGACTTCGTCGGGCGACGGCGCGGCGCAGCCCACGATGACCTCGTCCAGGTCCGTGGGCGTGTAGGGTTGGCGCAACAGCAGGCCGCGGCCGGCCTGCACGGCCAGGTCGCCGGCCGCGAATGGGCCGGGGCCCGTGCGCGCCTTCAGGAAGGGCGTGCGGGCGCCGTCGACCACGTATACCGGTTTGAATGCCATCCGATCTCCTCTGCGTGTTGACTGGGGCCCTCAGGCGGCCTTGCGTTCGGCCGCCGGCTTGACCGCGCCGGTGGCGCCGAGGTCAAAGGGGAAATCATCCACTTTCACCACGGTATCGCGCAAGGCATTACGGCGCTTGACCACCGCATATTCTTCGGCGGTGATGCCGCCGGCGGCAAAGGCGGCGTCGGCCAGGTCGCGCACGTTGGCCTGCGGGTTGCCCTCGAGCGCGCCGCTTTTCTCGAATTCGCGGATCTTCGACTCGATCGGTTCGGCTTCGAGCGTGGCCGCCAGCGCCTGCTCGATCGCGCCGACCGGTTCGTCGGCGGTGGCGGGCAGGTGGCAGCCGGCGGTCAGGCGGTCGCGGGTCGCGCCCGGGTTGATCAGCAGCCGCGCCACGTCCTGGCCCAGCTGGTCGGACGGCAGCGACTGCGGCCGGCCCCAGGGGAAGACGATGCGGCGCAAGCTCCACGCCACCACGCGGTTGGGATAGTTTTCCAGCACGCCGTCGATGGCGTCCTGCAGGCGGAACAGCGCGTCCTGCACCGACCAGTGCACCAGCGGCGCGTCGGCGTCCTGGCGGCCTTCGTCCTCGAAGCGCTTGAGCGCGGCGCTGGCCAGGTACATCTGCGACAGGATGTCGCCCAGGCGCGCCGACAGGCGTTCGCGGCGCTTGAGGCTGCCGCCCAGCACCAGCATCGAGGTGTCGGCCAGCAGCGCGAAGGCGGCCGAATAGCGGCTCAGCAGCTGGTAGTAGCGCTTCATCGCGGGCGCGACGTCGGCGTCGATGCCGACGAAGCGGCCGCCGGTCAGCGCCGTGCCCAGCGCGCGCAGTTTGTTGCGCGTCACGAAACCGACATGGCCCCAGAAGGCGCGGTCGAAATCGATCAGGCCCTGCTTGCGGTCGGGCGACTGCGCCGCGCGCATCTCGGCCAGCACATAGGGATGGCAGCGGATCGCGCCCTGGCCGAAGATGATCAGGCTGCGCGTCAGGATGTTGGCGCCTTCCACGGTGATGCCGATGGGGATCTGCTGGTAGGCGCGGCCGAGGAAGTTGGACGGCCCCAGGCAGATGCCCTTGCCGCCGATCACGTCCATGCCGTCATTGACGACCTGGCGCGCGCGCTCGGTGACGTGGTATTTGACGATGGCCGACACCACCGAGGGCTTCTCGCCCAGGTCGACGGCGCCGGCGGTCATGCTGCGGGCGGCGTCCATCATGTAGGTGTGGCCGCCGATGCGGGCCAGCGCTTCCTCGACCCCTTCGAACTTGCCGACCGGGGTGCGGAACTGGCTGCGCACGCGGGCGTAGCCGCCGACGGCGCGCGCGGTCAGCTTGGACATGCCGGTGTTGGACGAGGGCAGCGAGATCGAGCGGCCGGCCGCCAGGCATTCCATCAGCATGCGCCAGCCCTGGCCGGCCATGGCCGGGCCGCCGATGATGAAGTCCAGCGGCATGAAGACGTCGTGGCCGCGGGTCGGACCGTTCATGAACATGGCGTTCAGCGGGAAGTGGCGGCGGCCGGTGTCCACGCCCGGGTGGTCGTGCGGCACCAGCGCGCAGGTGATGCCCAGGTCCTTCTTGCCGCCCAGCAGGCCGTCCGGGTCGTACAGGCGGAAGGCCAGGCCCAGCAGCGTGCAGACCGGCGCCAGCGTGATGTAGCGCTTGTCCCAGCTGACGCGCATGCCGATCACTTCGCGGCCCTGCCATTCGCCCTTGCAGACGATGCCGCTATCGGGGATGGCGGCGGCGTCGGAACCGGCCCACGGGCTGGTCAGCGCGAAGGCCGGCACTTCCTCGCCGCGCGCCAGGCGCGGCAGGTAGTGGTTCTTCTGTTCGTCGGTGCCGTAGTGCAGCAGCAGTTCGGCGGGGCCGAGCGAGTTGGGCACCATCACCGACACCGCCAGCGCCGACGAGCGCGTCGACAGCTTGGTCACGATCTCGGAGTGGGCATAGGCCGAGAACGCCAGGCCGCCGTATTCCTTGGGGATGATCATGCCGAGAAAGCCGCTGCGCTTGAGGTAGTCCCAGACCTCGGCGGGCAGGTCGAAGCGTTCCTGCGTGATGTTCCAGTCGTTGACCATGCGGCAGGCCTCTTCGGCCTGGTGGTCGAGGAAGTGCTGCTCCTCGTCGGTCAGGCGGGGGCGCGGGTAGGCCAGCATGCGCTTCCAGTCGGGGCGGCCGCGGAACAGCTCGCCTTCCCACCACACCGTGCCGGCTTCGAGCGCGTCACGCTCGGTGTCCGACATCTGCGGCAGCACCTTGCGGTAGAGATTGAAGATCGGCGCCGACAGCAAGGCCCGCCTGACCGGGCGCACGCCCAGCAGGACGACGGCCAGCAGCGCGATGACGATCAGCGCGACGATGACTGCGTTCATTTCCTTGTCTCCTTTCTCGAATTCTCTGGAACCGCCGCACCGCGCTGACCTCGGGGCATGCCCTAGGTGGCGGGATGCTGCGGCAGGGGAGCGCGCAGGCCGCCGAGCAGGAAGCTCATCAGGCGGGGCAGCAGCAGCTCGGGGTTGTCGGGTTGCTCGGCTTCGTCCAGCGTCCAGCCGGTCACCGAGCGCAACAGGTCGGTGCCGATGATGGCGTAGGAGGTGGCGCCAAGCATGAATTGGAAACGCCACACGATCTCGGCGCGCGGCACGTCGGGCAGCGCGGCGAAGAAGGCATTGCGGTAGCGCTCGAGCACGTCGGCGTATTCCTCGGCGAACAGCGCGCGGATGAAGCCGGCCGGGTCGGTCATGGTGCGCTCGAGCAGCGGCAGGAAGGTGCTGCCGGCCTGTTCGGGATCGGCGGCCAGCCGCAGCAGCGTGCCGAAGAAGGCGTCGACGATCTGCGACGGCTTGAGCGGCTTGCCCTGGGCCTGCGCCTCCAGTTCGTCCAGCAGCCGCAGGCGTTCGCGGTTGAGGACTTCCAGGCGGCGCTTGAGCACGGCCTGCACCAGCGATTCCTTGGAACCGAAGTGGTAGTTGACCGAGGCCAGGTTGACGCCCGCCGCGCCGGTGATCTGGCGCATCGACGTGCCGTCGTGCCCCTGCTGCGCAAACAGGGCTTCGGCGGTGTCCAGGATCGATTCGCGGGTGCTGGAGGATCTGAGTTCTTGCATCGGGTTGAATTCAAACGTTCGTTTGAAAGAAGTATGCGCAAAAGATGACAAGGATGCGATCCCGGCAATCCCGAATAGGGTTTACCCCTAAAAATGGAGGGCATCCCGCCCGTCCGGCGGAGCCTGGCGCGGCGCTCGTTCCTTTGCATGAGGGCCCCTGCGGTTGGCTGAGGAGGAGCGCGCCGCGTCGTCCAAAAGGCCCTGCGCCGTTTGTCCTCGGACGTGCGCCCTAGGATGAAAGCCGTCTGGAAGGTCGGGCCGAAACGCCGCAGTATCACTGCGAGGACTTGAGAGCGTGGCACCGTGGATGCGCCTGGCGAGCCCGATCGCCGTTCCGGTGCCGCAGGCCATATCGACCTGACACAGGAGCAGGAGACATGAAGACCTACAGAGTGGGGCTGTTGATCGACGGGACCGACCAGCCCGGCTGGATCCACGACATGGCTGAGTGGCTCGCGCGCAGCCAGGATTTCGAACTGTCCGCACTGCTGGTCTTGGAGAAAGATACCGCCGATCGCGCGCCGCGACTGGGCGCCAAGGCGTTGTTCGGCACGCTGTCGCGGCTCGAATCGCGCCTGCTGCCAGCGCGCCAGCGACAGATGCTGACCTGCCGTGATCTGCGCGACGGCCTGCCCGCATCGACCGCCGTGCTGACCCTGCCGGCCGGCCCGCGGGACAGTGGGCGCGATGACGGCGTGGCGGCGCTGGGGCTGGACCTGGTGATCATGCTGGGCGCGCTGCCGCCGCCGCCGCGCGCGCGGGTGGCGGGCTGGGCGCGGCACGGCACCTGGCGGCTCAGTTATTCCGACATCGCCGTGTCCACCAGCCGCTACGCGGGTTTCTGGGAGGTCTACCAGCGCGAGGACCACACCACGGTGAAGCTGTGGCGCATGGGCGCGAGCGCGGATGAGGACGCGCTGCTGGACCAGCGCAGTTTCAATACCGAGGTGTTCTGGCTGAAGAACCAGACCCGCGCGTTCAGCCTGGGCAACTTCATGGTCTACGACGCGCTGCTGGCGCTGGCGCGCGCGCGGCCGGGCGCGGCGCCACCCGGCATGCAGATCATGAGCGGCCAGCGGCGCGACGATCCGGCGGAGTGGGACAGCGCCGCCTACATCGCGCGCCAGGCCTGGTTAATGACCGATTTGATTGTGCGGCGCGTCATGGGACGCAATGTGCGCTGGCGCATCGGTATGTTCGCGTCGACCCGGCAGCAGGCGGTGGTATCCGAGGCCATGGTATTGCAACCACCCAAGGGGCGTTTTTTCGCGGATCCGTTCGTTTATATGCGGGGCGAGAATCCATATATATTTTTCGAAGATTACGATTTTCACTCGCGCAAGGGCACGATCTCCGTCGCCACCTATGAAAATGGGGCTTTCCAGCTGTTGGGGACGGCCTTGAACCTGCCTTACCATTTATCGTTTCCGTATATATTTGAATATGAAGGAACCACCTACATGGTGCCGGAAACGTGCGGAAATCGCAGTATAGAATTATGGAAATGCATCGAATTTCCATTGAAATGGGAATTGGATTTGACGCTGATGACCGATGTTTCGGCGGTCGATACCATTATTTTCAAACGTGGCGAATACTGGTGGCTATTAACCAATATCGACCGCGCCGACGGCCAGAATCACTGCGATGAATTGTTCGCGTTCTTCGCCGACTCGCCGCGCTCGAGCCACTGGACGCCACACGCCTGCAACCCCATCGTGCGCAACCCGATGCGGGCCCGCAACGCCGGAATCGTTGTCTCTCCTGGCGGAGAGGTGATCCGCTGCGCGCAGTACCAGGGCTTCTGCCACTACGGCAAGGGCGTCTCGCTCAACCGGATCGAAGAGCTGTCGCCGTCGACCTACGTCGAGACCGATGGCGAAATCCATTACGCCAGCTTCCTGAAAAAGCGCCATGCTTCAATGCACCATTGGCATCATCAGGGTGGTCATACGGTATTCGACTTCGCGTATATGGAGTAAATGACGCAAGCTACCGGAAAATAAAAGTGTTACCTATATTTCGATTGCGGCGGAAGGCCACGGGCATAATGTGTCGGTGGAAACATATAGACAAGTCTGCCGCCGAATCTGGCCAAGTCTTGCCTGCATTTCCGCTGGCGCCGGTCGCGCCCCTTCCCATCTGTGAGCGCCCTGGATACGGCCCTGCCGGCGTCGCCCCGCAGGCGTGGCAGCGGCCTGCCAAGCGGCTCTCCGTCCGGGTGGGGTCGGTGAAAACCCTAGCGGATAAAAGGATGAGAGGGGTGCCTCATCCTGTTTTATGAGAACGTTTACGGCTAACGAATGATTTCTGTTTTTGTCGGATTATATCGCTTGCCAACGTCTTGATTTTGCCAATTTCGAACCATAAGATGGGTTCATGCCATCCGTTATGTTGGCTACGAAAGTCTCCCAGCCCAAATGGCCCGGTGCAGCGTCATTAGATATTCCGGGAGTCGCGGACCACCCCGCGGGGTTGGAAAAAAAATAGTCTTCAGCACAGCGAAGATCCCTTCTAGGCCTGTTGAACAACCGGGAGGAAACCATGGCCAAGATGGTCCTGATTGAAGCCCATCCGCTCCTGCGGCTGGGTTTGTGGCAGATTCTGAGCAAGTTGGACGATGTGTGGGAAATCGAGGGAATGGGGTTGGCCGATGTCTCGAAGGCCAACGGGGCGCATGCCGGCGCAGATCTTCTGATCTACGGCTTGCCGGTGGACAGCGAGGAAGCCTGGAGCACGCTGCATGAGATCCAGCGTGAACTCAGCCCGAAGCGCATCCTGCTCTTGACCGATGTCATGCCGCTGCCGATGCCGGTGCAGGGCCTGCCCGGCGCCAGCGTCTACGGTTGTCTGATGAAGACGGCCTCGGTGGAGATCCTGGAAGCGGCCATCCGCCTGGTCATGGCGGGCGGGCAGTGCTTCCCGAGCGAGCAGGCGTTGCAGGCGCCGGCGCAGGCCAGCTGCGTGTTGCCGGCGCGCGAGGCCGACGACGCCGGCAAGGGCACCATGCCGATCAGCGCCGGCGCGCAGTTGCTGCAGATCACGCCGCGCCAGTACGAGGTGCTGGTGCTGCTGGCCAGGGGCTATCCCATCAAGACGGTCAGCCGCATGCTCAACATCTCGGTGGCCACCGCGAAGACGCATGCCTGCACGCTGTACCAACGCCTGCACGTCAAGAACAAGGGTGAAGCCGTGTACGCCGCGCTGCAACGCGGCGCCACGCTGGAATGGCATGAACCCAATGGTCGCGACGT
Organism: Achromobacter sp. 2789STDY5608615; assembly: GCF_001298995.1. Lineage (NCBI taxonomy): Bacteria > Pseudomonadati > Pseudomonadota > Betaproteobacteria > Burkholderiales > Alcaligenaceae > Achromobacter > Achromobacter sp. 2789STDY5608615. Next base: position 151,274 of record NZ_CYTY01000002.1, on the reverse strand, counting down.
GGACGCCGGGCAGCTGTACGGGCGCAAGCTGGGCTGACGCGCCGGGGCAGCCGGCCCCGGTTCGCGCCGCCTGCCCGGCGGTGCGCGGCCCTCGCCCTGCGGTCCGGCGGGATGCTCCCCCGCCATCCCGCCTAGGGCATTCACTGCAGCATCGGCGGTCGCCGTGCCGCAGCATTCCTCCTCCAATCATCCTCCTGCACGAGATTCAGCGAACGTAGCCGCTGATAGCATGGGTTGTGTCCGCAAGCATGGGTTGAGACGGCGAATCACAATGCCCGCCCGAGCCACCCCCCGCGGCGGACGAGATTCCCGTGAGCCGGGTGACGCGCCTGATCCGTCGTCGCTGCCGTGCGCCGCCTTGCCATGGGAACCGTGTCTGGGCCCTGTGTCACAAGGTTCCCCCCGGGATGACAACCGTTCTGATCGAAGACTACGCGCTGCTTCGTGTCGCTATCCAGCATGTGTTGGAGCGCGTGCGCAATGCCGAGGACATCCTGGCGATCTCGCCAGCCCATCTCTTGAACATGCCCGGCTCGATCAACCGGCCGGTGGAATTGCTGGTTGTCGGCTGCAGCGGCGTGGCCGAGCCCGACATCGGCCTGCTGTCGCAGGCGATGGCGCTGTTCATGCCGCGCCTGGTGCTGGCGCTGTACTCCGTGCTGGACCAGAGCGTCATGGCGGCCTGCGCCCGGGCCGGCGTGGCCGGCTACCTGCCCAAGGCCTCCAGCCCCGATGCGCTGGCGGCCGCCGTCAGCCTGGTGCTGGCGGGCGGGGAGTGTTATCCGCAGCCAGCGGCGCGCCTGCTGGGCGCCTCGCAGAACCCGGTGCAGGAATTGCGCGAGCTGACGCAGCGGCAGGAGGAGATCCTGCAATTGCTGGTGCAGGGCAAGACCATGCGCGAGATCGGCCAGCACGTGGGCATTTCGGTGGCCACCGTGAAGAGCCATGCGCGCACCCTGTACTGGAAGCTGAATGCGCGCAATCAGGCCGAGGCGGCCTACATCGCCGTGCAGATGGGCTTGGTGCGCGGCAGCGGCAAGCCTGGCGACTCCACATGAAATCCACCCATTGAACAATGGCGGCGCGCCCGGGAGCGCGCCGCCATGGATGCCGTCTGGTCGAGAGAGGGGCTCGTCAGCGGCCGCTGTCGCGGCGCACGGCGCTGGCGGGGCTGGGCGCGGCCGGCGCGGCGACGGGATCGACCACCGCGGCGAATTCCCGTTCGGCGGCCGCCAGCACCGCGTCGATGTGCAGATAGCGCAGCGCGTGGCGGCGCGCGGCGGTGCCGAGGGTTTCGCGGATCTGCGCGTTGTTGGCCAGCTTGCGCACCGCCTCGGCCATGGCCGCGGCATCCTCGGGCGGCGTGACCAGGCCGCAGTGCGCCACCACGCCGGCCAGCTCGGTGCCGCGCGCGGCGCCGCACACCACCGGTCGGCCGCTGGCCAGCATGCCGGTCAGCTTGGACGGCATGACCAGGTCGGCGGCGCCGGCGCGCTGCGGCAGCAGGTGGATGTCGGCGGTGTTCAGCAGCGCGCCCAGGCGTTCGCACGGCTGCAGGTCGAGAAAGCGCACCCGCGCCAGGCCCTCGCACTGCGCCTGCAGCGGCGCGCGTTCGGGGCCCTGGCCGCAGAACACGAACCACAGGCGCGGCTCGTGTTGCAGCAGCCGCGCCACCTGCGCCAGCGTCTGCAGGCCCTGCTTGCCGCCCATGTTGCCCGAGTACAGCGCCACCACCGCGTCGGCCGGAATGCCGAGCTCGGCGCGCAGGTTGCCGGCGCGATCGGGGGGCGATGGCGTTGACGTCGATCCAGTTGGGCAGCAGCACCGCGCGTTGCGGGTCGATGCCCTTGTACAGCGCCAGGTCCTGCATGCGCCGCGAAATCGTCGAGACGCGGTCGAAGCGCCGCATCAGCCAACGTTCGGCGCGCTGCACCAGACCGCGCAGCCGCGCGCCCTTGAGCAGGCCCAGGTCGAAGGCGGCGTCCACCTCGTAGTCCTGGATGTGCAGCCAGGCGCGCGCGCCGCACAGCCGCGCCGCCAGCCATGCGGCCGGCGCGCAGAAGAGGGCGGGCTCGACCACGAGGATCAGGTCCGGCCGGCCGGCCGCCGCCCGCAGCAGCGACGGCAGGCTGGAGAGCGCGAAGCTGGCCAGGTGCACCAGGCGCTTGGCGCCGCCGGGCTTGCGCGGCACCCACAAGGGCGCGCGCCGGACGTCGACGCCGGCGCGCGTCTCGCGGCGGTAGCGGCCGGCCTGATAGCCGTCGTGGACCTGCCATTGGGGGTAGTAGGGCGGGGCGGTGACCACGCTGACCTGGTGGCCGCGGGCGGCCAGCCATTCGGCCATTTCCGCGTTGTACTTGCCGATGCCGGTCAGTTCCGGCGCGTAGTTGATGCTGTACAGAAGGATCTTCATGCTGGCGGCTCCACGCGGGGTTTGACGGGACGGCAGGGGTTGCCCAGGCACACCATGGCCGGCGGCAGGTTGCGGAACACCGAGCTGCGCGCGCCGACCACGGCCTCGCGGCCGATGGTGACGCCGGGGCCGACGAACACGTCGGTCGCGACCCAGGCGCCGTCCTCGATGCGGACGGCGCGTTCGCGCAGCGGGAAGTCGGGCTTGCCGGCGTCGTGGTCGGCCGCGCACAGGTAGCTGCGCTGCGACACCACGGCATGCGCGCCGATATGGATCGGTCCCAGGCTGTAGATCACCGTGTCGTCGCCGATCCAGGCGTAGTCGCCGATTTCCACCTTCCACGGATAGGTCACGGTGGCGCTGGGCCGGATCAGGACCTTGCGGCCGACGCGGGCGCCAAAGCAGCGCAGCAGCCAGCGCCGAAAGCCATAGGCCACCTGCGGCGACCAGCGGAACAGCGACCCCTGCACCAGCCACCACAGCTGCACCGTCAACGCCGAGCGGCCGCGCTGGCCGGGCGCCAGGGCGAACTGGTCGAGCCGCTGCAGGGCGCTCATTTGGCGGCTCCGGCGACCGTTCCCCCTTGTTGGCGTTCGGGCACGGCCAGCCGCGCCTTGCGGATTTCCTCGGTCTTGATGCGGATCTGCCAGTAGTACATGGCGCGGGCGATGGCGTAGTCGAAGCCGGCGCGGCCGTCGAGGAAACCCAGGCGCAGCACGTAGGAATGCAGGAACGAGATCGGCGCCTTGAACGGCATGGCCTGGAACACGCGCTTGAGCAGCGCGCGCGCGCCGACGTTGGCCTCGCGCGGGTCGTTCATCAGGCCCTTGATGCGCAGGTTGGCCTCCCAGTCGGAGTAGCGGTTGTGCTTGTCGAAGTAGTGGTAGAGCGAGTCGTGGTCGTTGTGCACCATGCGCGCCCGCAGCGCGAAGGTCTCGCCCTGCACCTGGGGCTGGTAGTGGCCCTCGACCTCCCACATGTGGGCCACGTCCAGGTCGTCGTAGTCGAGAAAGCGCGAACGGTCGCGCGCCAGCAGCGCCAGCTTGTAGACGCGATGGCCGTGGCGCAGCTTCCTGCCGCAGAACACGTAGTCGAACGGCACGAAGGCGCCGCCGGCGCCGGCGGCGAAGCGCGGCAGCGCGGCGCGGATCTCGGCCGCCAGCTCGGGCGTCATCTCCTCGTCGGCGTCGACGTACAGCACCACCGGGTGGGTGAAGGGCAGCTGCTCCAGGCACCACTGCTTCTTCTTGGGGTACTTGCCGTTCCACTGGAAGTTGCTGACCTTGGCGCCGAGCGCGGCGGCCATGGCGCAGGTGGCGTCGGTGCTGTTGGAATCGACCACGAAGACTTCGTCGAAGTCGGCCAGCGCCTTCAGGCACTTGGCGATGTTGCGTTCCTCGTTCTTGGTCATGACGACCACGGATACCGGTATCTTGGACATGATGCTTTCCTTTCAGGAGGCGCCGCGCCGCATCAGCGGCTGGAACAGCTCGATGACGTCGCGGCAGTGCCGCTCCAGTGAAAAGGCGTCGGCGCGCCCGGGGCCGTCGGCCGCCAGTCTCGCGCGCATGTCGCCGTCGTAGGCCAGGCGGCGCACCGCTGCGGCCAGGGCCGCCGCGTCGCCCACCGGCACCAGCAGCCCGTAGCGGCCGGCGTCGAGGATCTCGGCCGGCCCGTGCGGACAATCTGTGGAGATGACGGGAACCCCCAGGCACAGGGCCTCGACCAGCACGTTGCCGAAGCTCTCGCGCACCGAGGTCAGCGCGAAAGCGCCGGCGCCGGCGATCACGGGAAACGGGTTGTCGATGTGGCCGGCCAGCGTCACCGGGCTGCGCGAGACGCGCGCGTCGATGCGCTTTTGCAGGGCGGCGTGTTCCGAGCCCTCGCCCAGGATGGTGAAGCGGATGCCGGGGTCGTCCAGCAGCGCGGCGGCGTCGATCAGGGTGGCATAGTCCTTGACGGCCTCCAGGCGGCCGACCGCGACCACGTGGTACGGCGTGGCCACCGGTTCGGACGCCGGCGGCGTCGCGCTCTGCTCGCGCACGTCGTCCAGCGGCACGCCGTTGTAGATGGTGCGCACCTTGCCGCGCAGCGGCGGGAACATGCTGACCAGGTCTTCCTTGACGCCGCGCGATACGCCGACGACGGCGTCGTGGCGCCGGTAGGTCTGGCTCACCAGCCAGCACTTGAGCCGCCGCATGCGCGAGGCGCCGTAATGGATGGCGGGGCTGCTGTGCTCGAAGGCGACGGTGGCGAGCTTGCCGCGCAGCAGTTTCTTGGCCAGCACCACCAGCATGTTGCACAGCAGGCCGTGCGAGCAGACGATGGCGGGGCGGTCGCGGCGGATCTGCGCCAGCAGCCGCCAGAACGCCACCGGCAGCATCAGCCGCAGCGAGGTGGGCGATTCGATCACCGGCAGGGCCCGCGTCACGCGCGGATTGGCGACCGGGTATTCACGGTTGCGCGAACGCAGCAGGAACAGCGCGGCGTCCACGCCCCGTTCGGGCAGGGCATCGGCGATGAAGGCGACGCATCTTCCAACGCCGCCGTGCAGGTCGGGCGCGACGAACAGGACATCAGGCATGGGGCAGTACTCGCGGTGACGCCCGGTGCGTGGTGTCCGGACGGGGGCTGGGAGCCGCGGGTGCGGGCGTGGGCACGGGCATGGCCCGGGCATTGCGGATGAGCGACAGGCAGTAGCACAGCAGGAAGCCGGTGAAGGCGGTCTTGGGGGCGTACGCCAGGCCCCCCGAGAGCGAGTCGATGAAGATGTAGATCGGCGCCGTGGCGAGCAAGTAGCGCCGGTGCAGTTCGAGTCCGGGATGGGCGTAGCGCCGGAACAGCGACAGCAGCAGGATCAGCAACGGCGGCAGCATGATCATCACCGTGCCGACGATGCCGAACTTCATCAGGTAGAAGGCCCACGAGTTGTGCGCGAAGGTGCTCAGCTCGAAGCCGTTCTCGCCCATCACCCAGCTGCGAAAGCCGGCGCCCTTGCCGAACACCGGGCTTTCGGCGAACGAGTCCATCTGGCCCTGCATCTCCTGGATGCGGGCGCCGTAGCTGGAGTCCTCGTCCAGCCGCTCGACGCTGAAGACGCGGTTGGTCAGCACGTCCAGGTAGCCGATGCTGGCGAACACCAGGATGCCGGCCACGGCGGCCGGCGCGAAGATCATCACCACCCGGCGGCGCACATCGGAACCAGCCGCCAGCATCACCGCCAGCAGCACCGACACCATCAACTGCAGGTACTGGCTGCGGTTCAGCGAGAACACCAGCGCCAGCAGCATGTACACCGTCAGCGCGTAGGCCTTGGGGCCGGACACGTTGAGCGTCTTGCGGAAGTACAGCAGCGACACCACGCCGAACGGAATCGCCCAGACGCCGAGCCGCACGTTGCGCAGCGGGTTGGCGACGCTGAAGCCCTGCAACTGCTCCAGCAGCATCAGCGTGGCCACGGCCAGGCACGCCGCCACGATGTACTTCTGCAGCAGCGCGTAGGCCGCCGGACTGTCGATGTCCTTGTAGCAAAGGAACGGCACGCTCAGGAAATAGAACACGATGCGCAGGTCGCGCGCGACGTCGCCGGTCTCGATGCCTGGATGATGCAGCGACACCAGCAGCAGGTAGATCACCGTCAGCACCTGCAGGCCCAGCAGCATGCCGAGCGTGCCGCGCGGCAGGGCGTAGGCGGCGGGGTCCGCCAGCCGCAGCGCCTTGACCACCAGGATGGCGACGAACAGCACGTCGAACGGCGACAGCTTGAAGCTGCCCACCCCGAGGATGAAGTGGTCGTCGTTCAGCGCCAGCGCGGTGAAGGCGAACAGGCCCAGCAGGTGCAGCGTGGAAAGACGGCGGTGCGGATGCATGGCGGCTCCATGGCTGGGTGGGGTCAGTGCGCGGCCCAGTCGTCGCGTCCGAACAGCTTGATGGCCAGCTTCTCGACCAGGTACGACAGGTCGCCCTGGCGCGCGTGCGCCGCCACCTGCGAGGCGCGGCACGACAGGCCGAACAGCTTGCCCATGCCCGGTTCGGTGCGGCGGATGCGCTCGACGATCTGCTGGCGCTCCTCCAGCAGCACGTCCTGCATCAGCGCGGTCTTGGTCTCGTCATGGGCGGTGTAAACGCCCATCGCGTCCGGCACGATCTGGTTGCGGCCCTCGCGCAGCAGGCGGCTCCACAGTTCCAGGTCCATGCAGTAGCGCATGCTTTCCTGCAGCAGGCCGTGCTTGAGCAGCAGGTCGCGGCGGAAGATCGCCGACTGGTTCGGGATCGAGGCCTTGACCACGGTCAGCGTGCCGCGGTTGACGGGGGTGTAGTGGATCTTGCGGAAGATGTGGTTGTCGGCGTCGGCCACGAACAGGTTGCCGCTGACGATCGGCGCCCGGCCCCGCGCCGCCGCCGCGCCCAGCTTGCGCAGCGCGCCCGGGTAGTACAGGTCGTCGGAGTTCTGCCAGCCGACGTAGTCGCCGGTGGCGCGCTCGAAGCCCTTGTTGATGGCGTGCGACTGGCCGCGGTCGGGCGCGCTTTCCCAGTGGGTCAGGTAGCGCTCGTACTTGCGGATGATGTCGACGCTGCCATCGGTCGAACCGCCATCGATGATGATGTACTCCAGCCGCGGATAGCCCTGGTTGAGCACCGACACGATGGTGCGTTCCAGGAAGCGGGCCTGGTTGAACGAGGGGGTCACGATGGTCAGCTTGGGCAACAGGCCGCCGGCGATCGGCGCGGGCGGGCGCAGCTCGCTCACGAAGTCGATCAGTTGACGCGAGTACTCGTTGTGACGCTTGCGCATATAAGACCTCAGCATGTTCACTACCGGGTGGCCGCAGGCATTGCGCCCGGGTAGTCGGGCCGGGATTGACGGATGGCGAGCGCCACGCCGGCCAGCGTGATCGCCGCATAGGCCATGCGGCCCCAGGCCGCGGCGTGCTCGCCCGCCGCTTGCACCAGGACGGCCATGACGCACAGCATGGCCGGGCCGCCCAGGCCGTTGAGAATGGCGACCGCGCGCGAATTGCCCAGCCCGAGCAGGGAAAAATGCGCCGCGGCATTCAGCGACAGCAGCCCGGAGGCGGCGATCAGCAGGCGGAAGGTGCCCAGGTGGCCTGCGGCCACCGCGTGGCCCAGCAGCAGGTCCAGCAGCGGCTGGCTGACCGCCAGCACCGCCACGGTGGCGCCGGCCGACAGCAGCAGGTTCCACCACATCAGGCGGCGGATTTCCTCTTCGGCGGCGCCGGGGTGCGGCGGCGCGGCGGCCAGGCGGCTGACGCGCGGCATGGCCTTCTGGAAGATCGCCACCGACGCGGTGTGGATCATCTGGCCGACCTGCACGCCGACCGTGTAGATGGCCAGCGCGGCCGGCCCCATCAGGCTGCCCACCAGCACCCGGTCGACCGAGCCGAACGCCAGCGCGCTCAGGCTGTTGAGCCAGGACCAGCGCGAGAACTTGAACGCCGCCAGCATGGCGCCGCGGTCGCGCACCGGGCGCACCAGCGCATGGCCGTAGCGGCGCGCGAACACGCGCATCTTGACCGAGCCGGCCAGCAGCAGGCCGACGGCCTGGGCCAGGCCGGTCCAGGTGGGCGAGGCGGTCAGCCAGGCGGTGGCGCAGGCCAGGGCCATGGTGCCGCTGCGGCTGAAGACCTCGCACAGCGCGGTGGCGCGGAAGTCCTCGCGGCCCTTCAGGCAGCCGGACATCAGCTGGTCGTATTGCTGCGTCAGGTAGACGGCCAGCGCCGGCATGGCCAGCAGCGTCACGGCCACGCCGCCGAAGGTGGCGGCGGGCCAGCCCAGCCACACCACGCCCCACAGCAGCGCCGCGGCCGCCGTCACCACGCCGAGCGCGCAGCCGATCAGCGACATGGCGACGCCAGCCGCGCGGTAGGCGCCGCCCGGTTCGTGTATGCGTTCGGACACCAGCTTGGTGGCGGTCACGGCGGCGCCCAGGTTGGCGGCGTTGCCGAAGCCGGCCAGCGCGATGATCATCGAGTACTGGCCGAAGCCCACCGTACCCAGCTGGCGGAACAGGATGGGCAGCGCCACCAGCGCCGCGACCGGGCCGATGCCATATTCCACCAGCCCCCAGAACGAGGCATTGCCGGCGACGTGCTGCCTGATGAGTCGGTACATCGGTAGGCCTGTGCTCGGTTGGCGTGGCGCTCAGGCCACGGGCAGCGGCGGACGCACCTGCTCGCGCAGGAAATGGCCATAGGCCAGCGTCACCCCATGGGTCAATGAGATCTCCGGTTTCCAGCCCAGCGCGCGCACCCTGGACGAGTCCATCAGCTTGCGCGGGGTGCCGTCGGGCTTGCTGGCGTCGTAGACGATGCTGCCCTGGTAGCCGACCACCTGCGCCACCACCCGCGCCAGTTCGGCGATGGACAGGTCCTGGCCGGCGCCGATGTTGTACATGCCCTCGGCCGACGGCGTTTCCATCAGCATCACGCAGGCCCGCGCCAGATCGTCGACGTACAGGAATTCGCGCAGCGGCTTGCCGCTGCCCCACAGCGTCACGCTGTCGTCGCCGGCCTCGCGGCCTTCGTGGAACTTGCGGATCAGCGCCGGCAGCACGTGGCTGCTGTGCAGGTCGTAGTTGTCGTGCGGGCCATACAGGTTGGTCGGCATGGCGCAGACGAAGTGCGCGCCGTATTCGCGCTGGTAGGCCTCGCACAGCTTCAGGCCGGCGATCTTGGCGATGGCGTAGGGCTCGTTGGTGGCTTCCAGCGGGCCGGTCAGCAGCGCGTCCTCGCGCAGCGGCTGCGCCGCGTCGCGCGGATAGATGCAGGACGAGCCCAGGAACAGCAGCTTGCGCACGCCGGCCGCGTAGGCGGCGCGGATCACGTTGCACTGGATCATCAGGTTGCGGTAGAGGAAGTCCACCGGATGGTTCTGGTTGGCCAGGATGCCGCCGACCTTGGCGGCCGCCAGGTACACCACGTCGACCGGCGTGGTCGAGAAGAAGCGGTGCACCTGGTTCTGGTTCTCCAGGTCCAGTTCGCTGTGGCTGCGCGTGATGACCTGGCGGTAGCCGCGCCCCTGGAGCTCGCGCACCAGCGCCGCGCCCACCATGCCGCGATGGCCGGCCACGAACACGCGTTGATCCTGATGGCTCATGGCGGGCTACTCCTTGTAGGCGTAGATTTCGTAGCCGTTCTGCTCCACCAGGGCATCGCGGCGCGCGTCCTTCAGGTCGCTCTCGACCATCTCCTTGACCAGCTGGGCGAAGGTGGTGCGGGGCGACCAGCCCAGCTTTTCGCGCGCCTTGGTCGGATCGCCCAGCAGGGTCTCGACCTCGGTCGGGCGGAAGTAGCGCGGGTCGACCCGCACGATCACCTGGCCGGCCTTGATGTCGTGCACCGGGCTGAACAGCACCGTGGCCGTCTCGTTCAGGCCTTCGCCCTCCCACGCCAGCAGGATGCCCAGTTCGCGCGCGGCGGTATTGATGAACTCGCGCACGCTGTACTGCATGCCGGTGGCGATGACGTAGTCCTCCGGCGTGTCCTGCTGCAGCATCAGCCACTGCATTTCGACGTAGTCGCGCGCATGGCCCCAGTCGCGCAGCGCCGACAGGTTGCCCAGGTACAGGCATTCCTGCAGGCCCAGCACGATGCGGGCCAGGCCGCGGGTGATCTTGCGCGTCACGAAGGTCTCGCCGCGCTTGGGCGATTCGTGGTTGAACAGGATCCCGTTGCAGGCATACATGCCGTAGGCCTCGCGGTAGTTCACGCTGATCCAGTAGGCGTACAGCTTGGCCGCGGCGTAGGGGCTGCGGGGATAGAACGGCGTGCTTTCGCGCTGCGGCGTTTCCTGCACCAGCCCGTACAGCTCGGAGGTCGAGGCCTGGTAGAAGCGCGCCTTGTCCTCCAGCTTGAGGATGCGGATGGCTTCCAGCAGGCGCAGGGTGCCCAGGCCGTCGGCGTTGGCGGTGTACTCCGGCTCTTCGAACGACACCCCGACGTGGCTCTGCGCCGCCAGGTTGTAGATCTCGTCGGGTTGCACCGATTGCACGATGCGGATCAGGCTGCAGGAGTCGGTCATGTCGCCGTGGTGCAGCACGAAGTTGCGCGGCTGGTCATGCGGATCCTGGTACAGGTGATCGATGCGCGCGGTATTGAACAGCGACGCGCGCCGCTTGATGCCATGGACTTCATAGCCCTTGGCCAGCAGGAACTCGGCCAGGTATGCGCCGTCCTGTCCGGTGACGCCGGTAATCAGTGCCCGTTTTGGCATGGTTTTATCCTTAAGACTTAGTCACTGCACGAAAGGAGCCGAAGGCTGCGGAACCGATGTTCAACGAGATTACTGTCGCACCCGCCGCGGAGATATCGGCCAGAAGGTCTAAGAGATCAGCTTGTCGATAGGCAAAAAAGGACTGGATGGTTTCGTCCAGCGCGCCCAGCGCCGTCACCGTCGCCAATGCCGTCAACGCGGGCCGGCGACGCACCGAGGCGTAGATCAGCACCGTCAGAAAGGCGTAGGCCGCAAGGTGCAGGCGCTTGTCGCCGAAGGTGGCCGACATTTCGGCCGCCAGGCCCGGCAGGTTGCCCACCGTGACCAGCGTCAGGAAGAACAGCGCCGCCGCGGGCAGGCAGACCCGCGCCACGCCCGGGCGCCAGAAGGAGGAGGCCGCGCGCCGGGGCTCAGACACGGCCGTACATGTCCTGGAAACGGACGATGTCGTCCTCGCCCAGATAGGCGCCGGATTGCACCTCGATGATCTCCAGCGGGATCTTGCCGGGGTTCTCCAGGCTGTGGACCTCGCCCAGCGGAATGTAGGTCGACTGGTTCTCGGTCAGCAGGTACTGCTTGTCGCCGTTGTAGATGCGCGCGGTGCCCGACACCACCACCCAGTGCTCGGCGCGGTGATGGTGCATCTGCGACGACAGGCGCGCGCCCGGCTTCACGGTGATGCGCTTGACCTGGTAGCGCGGTCCCTGGCCCACCGAGTCGTAGGAGCCCCACGGCCGCTGCACTTCGCGGTGATGGTTCATCTCGCTGCGGTGCTGGACCTTGAAAGCCTCCACCAGCCGCTTGACGTCCTGCGAGCGGGACTTGTGCGCCACCAGCACGGCGTCGGCCGTTTCGATCACCACGATGTCGTCCAGTCCCACCGAGGCCACCAGCCGGCTGGTCGAATGGATGAGGCAGTTGCGCGAGTCCTCGACCATCACGTCGCCGCTGGTGGAATTGCCCTCGGCCGTCTTGCGGGCGATGCCCCAGACCGCGTCCCAGGCGCCGACGTCGCTCCACGGCGCGGCCAGCGGGATGACCACGGCGCTGTCGGTGCGTTCCATGATGGCGTAGTCCATCGAGTCGCTGGGGCAGGCCTCGAAGGCCGGGCCGTCCAGCTGGAACAGGCTGTTCTCGCCATGGCCGGCGGTCACCGCCGCGCGCACCTGCTCCAGGATGCGCGGCGCCAGCCGCTCCATTTCGGCCAGGAACACCGAGGCCTGGAAGGCGAACATGCCGCTGTTCCAGTAGTAGCTGCCGGTCTCGATGAAGCGCTGCGCCACTTCGGGCGAGGGCTTCTCGACAAAGCGGCGCACGCGCCGCGCCGGCGCCAGCGCGTCGGACTCGGCCGCCTGGATGTAACCGTAGCCGCTCAGCGGCGCCGTCGGCGTGATGCCGAAGGTCACCAGGGCGCCCTGGCGCGCGGCCTGGTAGGCCTCGGTGAAGGCGGCGGCCAGCACCGGGCCGTCCTCCAGCACGTGGTCGGACGGCATGATCAGCATGACCGGGTCCTCGCCGTCGCGCATCGCCCGCAGCGTGGCGGCGACGATGGCGGGCGCGGTGTTGCGGGCGTGCGGTTCGAGCACGATCTCGGCGTCCTGGATGCCCAGTTCCTGCGCCTGCTCGGCCGCGATGTAACGGTGGGCCTCGTTGCACACCAGCATCGGCTGCGCCTGGGCGCCGGCCGAGCCGAGCCGCAGCAGGGTGTTCTGCAGCAGGCTGCGGTCATCGGTCAAACGGATGAACTGCTTCGGCAGCAGCTCGCGCGACAGGGGCCACAGGCGCGAACCCGAACCGCCGCAGAGAATGACGGCCCGATAGGGGGGGGGTGGGGGTGGGTCATGGCGCTGACTCCTTGAAGTAGGCCTGGGTGTTCGGATGCGCGCCGGGATCGGCGGCGATGGCCGCCGGGGACTGCCAGCGGTAGCGGCGGTGCTGGCCCAGCGGCAGGCTGGCGGTGTCCAGCGTCAGGTCGGCCTCGTAGGCGAGGACGACGTAATGGGTGGCGCGGCCGGGCTCGCCGGCGAAATTGGTGTCATAGAAGTGTTCGTACACGCCGCGCGGCCGCCAGGCGTGAGGCGGCAGCGTCACGCCCAGTTCCTCGCGGGCGATGCGCTGCAGCGCGCGAGCCAGCGTCTCATTCTTGCGGATGCGGCCGCCGGGCACGAACCAGGCGCCCTGGGCCGGCGGATTGCTGCGCAGCCCGGTCAGGTAACGGCCCTCGGCGTCGCGCAGCAGCAGGTCGATGGACACCAGCGGCAGCATCTCCACCGCGCGGCGGAAGTCGTCCTCGGCCAGCAGGCCGGGGGCCGGCGCGGCCGGGCCGGGCGCGAAGCGCACGCGCGCCGGGACGATCAGGGGCCAGCCGAGCGGTTCAGTAGACATTTCGGCCCGTCCATCCGGAGACCGCCGTGCGGGCGATGATGATCAGGTCCATCCGGAACGTCCAGTGCTGGATGTAATAGATGTCGTGCTCGACGCGGTCGCTCATCTTGCGCAGCGTGTCGGTCTGGCCGCGCAGGCCGTTGACCTGGGCCCAGCCGGTGATGCCCGGCTTGACGCGGTGGCGCATCATGTAGCGCTGCACCAGGTCCTTGTAGAGCTCGTTGTGCTCCAGCGCGTGCGGGCGCGGGCCGACCACCGACATGTCGCCGCGCAGCACGTTCAGGAACTGCGGCAGTTCGTCCAGGCTGGTGCGGCGCAGGAAGCCGCCGATGCGGGTGATGCGGGCGTCGTTGCGGGTGGCCTGGGTGACCACGCCGTGCTCCTGGTGCACGGTCATGGTGCGGAACTTGTAGACGTGGAACACCTTGCCGTCCACGCCCAGGCGCGGCTGGGTGAACAGCACCGGGCCGCGCGAGGTCAGCTTCACCAGGCAGGCCACCGTCAGCATCACCGGCGACAGCCCCACCAGCGCGCACAGCGCGAAGGCGCGGTCGAAGGCTTCCTTGGCCAGGCCGCGCACGCCGGCGGCCGGCAGGCTGTTGAGCTGGATGGCGGGCAGGCCGAGGAATTCGCCGATGCGGTGGCCCAGCAGCCGGATCGACATCACGTCGGGGATCCAGCGGATGTCGACCAGGTCGTTGCGCAGGTGGTAGAGCACTTCGCGCAATTCCTGGCCGGCCTCCATCGGCAGCACGATCCAGACTTCTCGCACGTCGTTCTCGCGCACGAAGCCGTGCAACGCATCCAGCTCGTGCAGGCGCCGGACTTGCGGCGGCAGGTTCTCGTGGGCTTCGGCGTAGATGCCGGCGACCTCGTAGCCGGCCTCGCGGTAGCGTTCGACGCGGCGCCACAGGTCGTGGCCGAGCGCGCCGAAGCCGACCAGCAGCACGCGCTTGCGGTCCAGGCCGCGGTCGCGCGCCGCGCCCAGGACGGTGTAGGCCGCCAGGCGCACCCCGGCCAGCGCCAGGGCGACGGAGCCGAACCAGGTCGCGGCCCACAAGCGCGATACCGCCGCGCTCTGATGCATGAGAAAACTGACCAGGATGCCCAGCGCGAACACCAGGGCCCACGCCGCCAGGCTGCGCACCACCAGGTCGGTCAGGCGGCGGCCGCGCCAGGAGACATAGAGACGGAAGGCCGGGAACAGCGCGATGACGCCCAGGCCGCACAGGTAGATCAGGAACAGGTGGATCTGCGGAGGATCCGCCATCGCCTCATCCGAGAACTTCAGCTCGGTGACGGCGAGGCCGCAGATGATGACGATCGCGGCATCCAACAGCCGGTACAGATAGCTGGATCGATTCGATCTCGCCGACGTGTCCGTAAGGGACGGGTCCATCGCGTACTCCTTTGTTCGGGGAGTCGCCCTGCGGCCGCGCGAAAAACAACGGTGCACCGCCGCAAAGCATGTGGCTACCGTCGAAATCTTATTGAGTGCCCGGCGCACCCGAAACCTCCAAACGATGTAGGAGAAGGCTTAGGGCATCCGTCGAATGTGCGGGGGCTGGAAAAGAGAGTGGAATGTCGCAACCCGTTACGCATCGGGCTCCTTTCCAAGCAACGAAGTCATTCACAGTGGATTCGCCATGACGACATTTTTCGGAACGTTGAGCCGAGCCATCGCAGCCATTGCGCTCGTGTCCTCGCTGGGCGCCTGCGCCCTTTCTCCCGGCATGACCTTTGACGCCAAGCACCTGGTCGATCCCCTGGATCCGAACTCGGTGGCGCAGATCAAGGAGATCACGCCCTCCCTGGTGCTGGACGACAACCGCGCGCGTCAGGCGCTGCTGGACAACGACGGCGTTTCGCGGCTGGTCGACAAGGCCGAGCCCTATCGCATCGGCCCCGGGGACATCCTCTCGATCGTGGTCTGGGATCACCCCGAGCTCGTGCTTCCGACGCAAACCTACGCCATTGGCACTGGGGTGACCGAACTAGCCTTCGGGGACACCGCATCGGGCATTCCGGGGTATACGGTCTCCTCCACTGGATATATCCAATTTCCCTATACGGGACTGCTGAAAGTGGCGGGGTTGACTGAACTTCAGGCGCGCAATCTCATAGTCAATAGTTCGGGCAAATACATCCAGGACCCGCAGATCACGGTGCGCGTGCTGGGCTACCGCAGCAAGCGGGTCTACGTCGAAGGCGAGGTGAAGACGCCAGGCACGGTGGCGATCAACGACATTCCCATGACCTTGCTGGAAGCGATCAACCGCGCGGGCGGCGTACTGCCCACGGGTGACCGCAGCAGCGTCTATGTCATCCGCGAAGGCAAGAAGACGCGCGTGAATCTGCCCGCGCTGATCGACCGCGGCCAGGACTTGAACCAGGTCATGCTGAAGTCGGGCGACATCGTCCGGGTGACCCCGAGGGATGACAGCAAGGTGTTCGTGACCGGCGAAGTGACTACGCCGGCCACCATCGTGATGCGCGATGGCAGGTTGACGTTGAACGAGGCGCTGGGCGTGGCGGGAGGGCCCAACCAGCTGACCGCGGACTCGTCGCAAGTGTTCGTGGTGCGCAGCACCGAGCAGGCCACGCCGCTGGTGTTCCACCTGAATGCCGCCTCGCCGCAGGCTTACGCGGTGGCGGAGAAGTTCGAGTTGCAACCCAAGGATGTCGTCTTCGTGGATACGGCTGGACTGGTGCGGTGGAACCGCTTCATCAGCAATCTGTTCCCGAGCGCACAAACGGTACAGACCGTGCATTCCATCAAGTAACCCTGGAGAGCTGCATGCCGTTGCCCATCGAATCGTTCGAGCCCTCCGTCCCGGCTCGCCAGCAGGAAACCCCGCTGTCCTCGCACGTGGACGCCATCTTCTCCAACCGTTGGCTGATCATCGCCATCACCCTGATCGCGCTGCTGGGGGCCGTCGCCTACGTCATGGTGACCCCCTCGGTCTATTCGGCCGACATCATCGTCCAGGTGGAGGAGGAGCTGCCGCAAGGCCAGAACCGCAGCCTGCTGGGCGACGTCTCGGCCATCTTCGACACCAAGGCCGAGACCTCCGGCGAAATGGAGGTGCTGCGCTCGCGCATGGTGGTGGGGCCGGCCGTCGACAAGTTCATGCTGTACATCCACGCCAAGCCGCGCTATTTCCCGGTGGTGGGCGAGTGGCTGGCGCAGCGCCACGAAAGCCTGCCGTATCCGTCCGGGCTACCCCGCGGCGGCTACGCCTGGGGCGGCGAGTCGATCTCGATCTCGCAGCTGGACGTGCCCAACGAATGGCTGGGCAAGCCCTTTCGCATCACCAACCTGGGCGAAGGGGCCTACACCCTGAACGACAAGCTCACCGGCGCCACCTTCAACGGCACGGTCGGCAAGCCCGAGCATTTCCTGCTGCCCGGCGGCGGCGCGCTGGACGTGCACGTCGATGCGCTCAACGGCCGGCCCGGCACGGAGTACACCGTGTCGCGCACCTCGCGCCTGGCGGCGATCGAGGACGTGCAGTCGCGCCTGGGCATCTTCGAGCGCGGCCGCACCTCGGGCGTGATCGGGGTGACGCTGGAAGGCAACGATCCGGCGCTGACCACGGCGGTGCTGAACCAGATCGGCCAGGAGTACGTGCAGCAGAACGTCAACCGCAAGTCGGCGCAGGCCGAGAAGTCGCTGGCCTTCCTGGACCAGCAGCTGCCGCAGCTCAAGCGCGAACTGGACGCGGCCGAGACCAAGTACAACTCGCTGCGCAACAAGCGCGGCACCATCGACCTGAGCGAAGAGGCCAAGCTGATCCTGGCGCAATCGGTGGACGCCCAGACCAAGGTGATGGAACTGCGCGCCAAGCGCCAGGAGCTGATCACCCGGTTCGCGCCGACCCATCCGAGCATCGTCGCCATCGACCGCCAGATCGCCTCGCTGACCGGCGACGTCAACCGCATCGGCAACAACATCAAGCAGTTGCCTGACCTGGAGCAGGACGTGGTGCGGCTGGTGCGCGACGTGCGCGTCAACACCGAGCTGTACACGGGCCTCTTGAACAACGCCCAGCAGCTGCGCCTGATCCGCGCCGGCAAGGTCGGCAACGTGCGCATCCTGGACGCGGCGGTGCAGCCGGACAAGCCGGTTCGTCCCAAGGCCGCCATCATCATCGCCGTGGCCACGGCCATCGGCCTGATCTTCGGCGTGCTGTGCGCCTTCGTGCGCAACGCGCTGTTCGGCGGCCTGTCGGAGCCCGATGACGTCGAGCGCTACACCGGCCTGCCGGTGCTGGCCGCGATTCCCCATAGCGACCTGCAGGACAAGCTGTGGCGCCGCAGCCGGCGCAAGAACGCCACGGTGCCGGCGCTGCTGGCGCAAAGCCAGAGCACCGCGCCGCCGATCGAGAGCCTGCGCTCCTTCCGCAACGTGCTGCAGGCCTCGCTGCGCCAGTCGGCCAACAACATGGTCATGTTCACCGGCCCGGTGGCGGGCGTCGGCAAGTCGTTCCTGTCGGCCAACTTCGCCTTCATCCAGGGCGGGGTCGGCAAGCGCGTGCTGCTGATCGACGCCGACTTCCGCAAGGGCCAGCTGAACCGCTATTTCGGCGTGCCCAAGGAAGACGGCCTGTTCGAGGTGCTGTCCGGCACGCTGCCGCTGGAGCGCGTGCGCAAGCACAGCGTGTCGGAGGGGGTGGATTTCATTTCCACCGGCGCGGTTAGCTTCGATCCCTCGGAGCTGCTGGCCTCGCCGATCTTCGGCCAGACCCTGCGCGAACTGGCCAGCCAGTACGACATGGTCATCCTGGACACCGCGCCGGTGCTGTCCTCGCCCGACGCGGCGGTGGTCGGCACGCATGCGGCGGCGGTCATGGTGGTGGTGCGCTCCGGCATGAACACGGTGGGCGAGATCCGCGAAACCGCCAAGCGCCTGATCCAGGCCGGCGCCCCGGTCGACGGGGTGCTGTTCAACGGTCTGAAGCTGATGCCCGAGCGTTTCGGGTTCCGCTCCAAGTATGGCGGATACCGCTATTCGCGGGCGGCTTATTACGGTGATTTCAAGCAGAACGGCCCCAAGTAACCTCCGCGGAGAACTGGCATGCATGGAACGTTTGGCTGGGAAACCCCGCAGATCCTGGATGCGGTCTTCAAGGCGTATGACATACGCGGCACGGTGCCTGATGAAATCGACGCGCGCTTCGCCCACAGCCTGGGCATGGCGGCCGGCGTGCGGGCGCTGGAACTGGGCGCGCGCGCCATGGTGGTGGGGCGCGACGGGCGCCTGAGCAGCGTCGAACTGGCGGCGGCGCTGCAGGCCGGGCTGCGCTCGGCCGGCCTGCACGTGATCGACATCGGCATGGCGACCACGCCGATGGTCTATTTCGCGGCCCGCCTGATGGACACCGGCGCCGGCATCGCCGTCACCGGCAGCCACAATCCGCCGGCCCGCAACGGCTTCAAGATCGTGCTGGACGGCGCGTCGCTGTATGGCGACGGCATCACCGCGCTGCGCGACGCCATGCGCCTGCCGATCGAGTCGGCCAGCGTGGCCGGCGGCTGCACGCAGATGCAGATCCAGCCGTGCTACGCGGCGCGGCTGGTGGGCGACATCCGCCTGGCGCGGCCGATGAAGATCGCCATCGATTGCGGCAGCGGCGTGGCCGGCGCGGTGGCGCCGGCGCTGTTCCGGGCGCTGGGCTGCGAGGTCACGGAGCTGTTCTGCGAGGTGGACGGCGCCTTTCCCGGGCACCACCCGGACCCGGCCGATCCGCAGAACCTGCAGGACCTGATCTATTGCCTGCGCTACTCCGACTGCGAAGTCGGGCTGGCGTTCGATGGCGATGGCGACCGGCTCGGCGTGGTGACCAAGTCGGGCCAGATCATCTGGCCCGACCGCCAGCTGATCCTGTTCGCCCGCGACGTGCTGGCGCGCAACCCGGGCGCCGAGATCCTCTACGACGTCAAGTGCAGCCGCCACGTCGCGCGCGCCATCACCGAGGCCGGCGGCAAGGCCACCATGTGGAAGACGGGCCATTCGCTGATCAAGGCCAAGATGCGCGAGACCGGCGCGCTGCTGGCCGGCGAGATGAGCGGCCACATCTTCTTCAAGGAGCGCTGGTACGGCTTCGACGACGGCATCTACGCCGCCGCCCGGCTGCTGGAGATCCTGTCCGGCGCGCCCAATCCGTCGGCGCTGCTGGAGAGCCTGCCGCAGTCCTGCGCCACTCCCGAAATCAAGCTGGAAACCACCCAGGGCGAGCAGTTCGAGCTGGTCGAGGCGTTGCGCGCCGGCGGCCAGTTCCCGGGCGCGCTGTCCATCAACGACCTGGATGGCGTGCGCGTCGACTACGCCGACGGCTTCGGCCTGGCGCGGCCGTCGAACACCACGCCCACGGTGGTGTTGCGCTTCGAAGGAGACTCCGTGGCCGCCCTGGCCCGCATCGAGGAGGACTTCCGCAATGCGTTCCGGCGCGTTGCCCCCCATATCCGTTTACCGTTCTAAGGAGCATCACGCGATGGGTAATGCGAATTTTGCGAGAGAGGCCGAGGCCGCGGCCGAGGCCGACAGCCTCGCCGCCAGCCACGAATGGCGCGCTTTCGCGCAAGCGGCGCACGGCGCCGCGCTGGATGCGGGCGCCTTGAAGGTGATCGAGGCGGCGGGCCTGTGCGTGGACCTGACCATGCAGCGGCAGTCGCCCGCGCTGGACGCCGCCGCGCTGGCGCTATTGCGCGCCCGCGGCCTGGATGCGGCGCGGCAGGCGCTGTTCTCCGGCGGACCGGTCAACTGGACCGAGGGCAAGCCGGCCTGGCACACCGCGCTGCGGGCCGGCCGCACCCGCGAGCAGCCGGACGGCCAGGACCGGGATTCGGTCTGCGAGTATTCGCGCATGGCCGATTTCGTGCGGCACGTCGACCAGAACGCCGACTTCGCCACCGTGCTGCACATCGGCATCGGCGGCAGCGACTGGGGCCCGCGCCTGGCGATCCAGGCCTTCGGCGGCCCGGGCCAGCGCCGCCAGATCCGCTTCGTCTCCAACATCGACGGCCATGCTTTCCATGACGCGGTGGCCGGGCTGGACCCGCGCCGCTGCCTGGTGGTGGTGTCGTCCAAGTCCTTCACCACCGCCGAGACCCTGCACAACGCCCGCGCCGCCATCGCCTGGCTGCGGCAGGGCGGGGTGGCCGATCCGTCCGCGCACCTGGCGGCGGTCACCGCCAACGCGCCCGCAGCGCGCGCCCTCGGGGTGCCGGCGAGCCAGGTGCTCCGCATGTGCGACTGGGTCGGCGGACGCTATTCGGTCTGGTCGGTGGCCGGGCTGTCGATCGCGCTGACCGTCGGCACGGACGTGCTGATCGGCATGCGCGCCGGCGCCGAGGCCATGGACCAGCATTTCCAGCAGGCGCCGCTGGGCGCCAACGCGCCGGTGCAGCTGGCGCTGGCCGGCCTGGTCAATTGCAGCGTGCTGGGCCACGGCTCGCTCAACATCGCGGCCTACAGCGCGCGTCTGCTGCACCTGGTGACCTATCTGCAGCAGCTGGAAATGGAATCGCTGGGCAAGCGCGTCGGCGGCGACGGCGCCGCGGTGGACGTGCCGACCGCGCCGATCATCTGGGGCATGCCGGGCACCGACGGCCAGCACACCTTCTTCCAATGGCTGCACCAGAGCGCGCATGGCGCGCCGGTCGATTTCATCGCCAGCCTGCAGGGCCATCCGGACAGCCCCGACGCCCACCGCATGCTGCTGGCCAATTGCCTGGCGCAGCGCCAGGCGCTGCTGCGCGGCAAGGACCTGGAGCAGGCGCTGCTGGACGTGGCCCATGTCGAGGATCCCGAGCAGGCGCTGACGCTGGCGCACCACATGGTGCATCCGGGCGGGCGGCCGTCCACGCTGATCGTGCTGCGCCAGCTGGAGCCGCGCGCGCTGGGCGCGTTGCTGGCGCTGTATGAACACAAGGTGTTCGTGCAGAGCGTGGTGTGGGGCGTCAATCCCTTCGACCAGTGGGGCGTGGAGCT
The DNA here is from genome assembly GCF_001298995.1 of Achromobacter sp. 2789STDY5608615. Classification (NCBI taxonomy): domain Bacteria; kingdom Pseudomonadati; phylum Pseudomonadota; class Betaproteobacteria; order Burkholderiales; family Alcaligenaceae; genus Achromobacter; species Achromobacter sp. 2789STDY5608615. The sequence goes on along the minus strand of NZ_CYTY01000002.1, from coordinate 130,251 downwards.
GGGCAAGCGGCTGGCCACCGGCATCGAGCGCGAGCTGGCGGTGCCGGTGTCGGCCGGCGTGGTCGACTGGGGCCACGACGCGTCCACCTCGTACTGGATCGACCGCTACCGTGGCCACGCCCAGGCGCCGCAGCCGCGCCATGCCTGGCTGCCCGGCGTGGCGGCGCATCTTTGACGGGGAGCCGGGCATGAGCGAGATGCGCGTGCTGGTCACGGGCGGCGCCGGCTACATCGGCGCCCATACCCTGGTGGCGATGCTGGCCGCCGGCCAGCGGCCGCTGGTGCTGGACAACTTCAGCAACGGCAGCCCGGAGGCGGTGCGGCGGGTCGAGCGCCTGTGCGGGACGCCGATCCCGCTGGTGCAGGGCGACATCCGCCAGACCGGCCTGGTGCAGGCGCTGCTGGCGCGCGAGGCGCGGCGCGGCGAGCCGGTGCAGGCGGTGCTGCACCTGGCCGGCTGCAAGGCCGTCGGCGAATCGGTGGCCGACCCGCTCAAGTATTACGACAACAACGTCGCGGGCTCGGTGGCGCTGCTGCGCGCCATGCGCGACGAGGGCGTGACGCGGGTGGTGTTCAGCTCGTCGGCCACCGTCTATGGCGAACCGCGCTCGCTGCCGTTCACCGAGGCGCATCCGCTGGCGCCGGCCAATCCGTATGGCCGCAGCAAGCTGATGGTCGAGCAGATGCTGCGCGACCTGTGCGCGGCCGAGCCGGCCTTCGGCGCGGTGACGCTGCGCTACTTCAATCCGATCGGCGCGCATCCCAGCGGCCAGATCGGCGAGAGCCCGCGCGACGTGCCCAACAACCTGTTCCCGTACATCACGCAGGTGGCGGTGGGGCGGCAGCCGTTCCTGAACGTGTTCGGCGACGATTACGCCACCGCGGACGGCACCGGCGTGCGCGATTACCTGCACGTCATGGACCTGGCGCAGGGCCACGTGCAGGCGCTGGCCTACGCCGCCGGCCATCCCGGCTTCGTGGCGGTCAACCTGGGCACGGGACGCGGCACCAGCGTGCTGGAACTGGTGCATGCGTTCGAGCGCGTCAGCCAGCGCCGCATCCCGCTGCGCACCGGGCCGCGCCGCCCCGGCGATATCGAGCGGATGTGGGCCGACCCGGCGCTGGCGGCGTCGCTGCTGGGCTGGCACAGCACCCGCGGGGTCGAGGCCATGTGCGCCGACGGCTGGCGCTGGCAGCAGGGCAACCCGAGCGGCTACGACACCGATCCGCCGCCGCCATAACCCCTGCGCCGTGTCGGATGGGTTCCGCGAAGCGGGCCGAGCGGTTACAGTTGACGGATATATTGCAAAGCAGCATCGCCGCGCGGCCCCGCCGCCGCGGGCGATGCACCGTCATCGAGGCCCCCTCATGTTCGATTCTCTTTTGTCTGCCGTTCCGTCCGGCGCCCAGCAGGGGCTGTTCCTATGAGCGGCCCGGCCTACCTTCCTTCCGCCCACTGGAACCTGGATAGCATCGTCTCGGGCCTGCGCGAGGCGCGCGTGGCCTGGCGCGGTCCGCGCGGCCGCCTGCGCGAAGACGCCGGCCTGCGCGAGTTTCCGTCGCAGGAAAGCCTGCGCCAGATCATCAAGGATCTCTGTGGCGCCTTGTTCCCGATGCGCCTGGGGCCCATCGACCTGCGCGAGGAAGTCGAGGATTTCTACGTCGGCCACACCATCGGCGCGGCGCTGGACGCGCTGCTGCACCAGGTCGGCCTGGAGCTGCAGTACGTCGGCCGCGATGATCCGGCGCTGCTGGCCGATTCGCAGCTGCGCGCCATCGAGATCGTGCGCCAGTTCGGCGCCGAGCTGCCGCGCGTGCGCGCCGCGCTCGACCTGGACGTGACCGCCGCCTACCAGGGCGACCCGGCCGCGCACAGCGTCGACGAGGTGCTGCTGTGCTATCCCGGCGTGGCCGCCATGATCCACCACCGCCTGGCCAACGTGCTGTACCGCCTGGGCGTGCCGATGCTGGCGCGCATCGTGGCCGAGATCGCGCATGCCGACACCGGCATCGACATCCATCCGGGCGCGACCATCGGCCGCAGCTTCTTCATCGACCACGGCACCGGCGTGGTGATCGGCGAAACCGCCATCATCGGCGACCGCGTGCGGCTCTACCAGATGGTCACGCTGGGCGCCAAGCGCTTCCCGCCGGGCGAGAACGGCGAACTCAAGAAAGGCCTGGCGCGCCACCCGCTGATCGAAGATGATGTGGTCATCTACGCGGGCGCCACCATCCTGGGTCGCGTCACCATCGGCAAGGGCTCGACCATCGGCGGCAACGTCTGGCTCACGCGCAGCGTGCCGCCGGGCAGCAACGTGACCCAGGCCAGCCTGGTCAGCGACATGCCGGATTGTGGCCTGGGCGGCTGATACGGCGTCCGCGTTTCGGCTGGGCGGCCCTGGCGCCGCCCGTTTCTCGCCTGGGCGGCACTGACCCCCGGGATTCGATACGGGAGCCTGGATGGACACACGTGTTTCGGATCTGGCCGCGCTGCGCGGCTTCGTCGACCGCCACCCGCGGCTGTTCGTGCTGACCGGGGCGGGCGTCAGCACCGATTCCGGCATTCCCGACTACCGCGACACCGACGGCGAATGGAAACGTTCGCCGCCCATGACGCTGCAGACCTTCATGGGCGCCGAACTGGCGCGGGCGCGCTACTGGGCCCGCAGCATGGTGGGCTGGCGCCGTTTTGGCAAGGTACAGCCGAATGCCGCCCATCGCGCGCTGGCGCAGTTGCAGCAGCGCGGCCGGGTGTCGATCCTGGTGACGCAGAACGTCGATGGCCTGCACGAGGCCGCCGGCAGCCGCGACGTGGTCGACCTGCATGGCCGGCTCGACCAGGTGCGCTGCATGAATTGCGACTGGCGCGGCGGCCGCGACGCCTGGCAGGACGCGCTGCACCAGCGCAACCCCGGCTGGATCGCCTTCGAGGCCGACGATGCGCCCGACGGCGACGCCGACCTGGAGGGCGTGGACTTCGCCACGTTCCAGGTGCCGCCCTGTCCGGTTTGCGGCGGCATCGTCAAGCCCGACGTGGTGTTCTTCGGCGAGACCGTGCCGCGCGAGCGGGTCGACCGCGCCAACGCCGGCCTGATGGCGGCCGACGCGGTGCTGGTGGTGGGCTCGTCGCTGATGGTCTATTCGGGCTACCGCTTCGTCACGGCCGCCTCGCGCAATGGCATGCCCATCGCGGCCATCAACCTGGGCCGCACCCGGGCCGACAACCTGTTGACGCTCAAGGTCGAGCTGCCCAGCGCCATGGCGCTGGAGGCGCTGACGGCGGCATAAAAGCGGGACGGACAGCGGCCGGTTTTTGACCGGTTTAACCAAGTGCCCGCCCTGTAAGGATTTTTTTGCGCCGTTACAGACCTTTCCATAGGGTTGTCCACAGATACTGTGGATAATTCCTAGGGATTACCCCGATTTTGTGAGCATGTTGGGGCCATTTTCGACCAACGCGTGGTCATCTGGCCCCGGTATTCAGCCTTCGGCGTCGGGGATGTCATCGCCCAGCAGGGCCTTGCGCGCCGCGTGCCAGCTGCCCGCGTCCGGGGCGTACAGCAGGCCGCCGCTGCGGTGGGTGGGCTTGTACGGCGAGCCGTCGAAGCGCGCCGCGTAGCCGCCGGCCTCGCGGTGCAGCAGCCAGCCGGCCGCGTGGTCCCAGGCGGTCAGCTGGTTGTACAGGGCGACGTGGCTGTGGCCGGCCGCCAGCATGCGGTATTCATGGGCGGCGCAGCGCAGGTTGGCGGTGCTGCCCAGGCGCGACAGGTTGCCGTTGACCGTGGTGCGCAGCGGCTCGGGCAGGAAGCCGGTGGAGATCAGGCCGTCCATGTCCTCGGGCGGCGCGGGGCTGGCCACCGCCAGTTTCGCCTGCTTGCCGTTCTCGTACTCCATCCACGCGCCTTCGCCGCGCACCGCCAGCGCGCTGTCGCGGCTGACCGGGTCGTAGATCACGCCGGCGATCACGTCGCCGCGATGGCAGGCCGCGATCATCATGCCGAACAGCGGCAGGCCGGCGACGTAGTTGCGGGTGCCGTCGATGGGGTCGATCAGGAACGCCAGATCGGCGTCCACCAGCATGTTCAGCAGGGCGGGGTTGCGGGTCGAGGCTTCCTCGCCGATCAGCACGGCGCCCGGGTGCAGCTTGGACAGGCGCGCGGCGATCAGGCGCTCGGCGGCCTCGTCGGCGTCGGTCACCAGGTCGCGCGGCGAGCTCTTGTCGCGCACGCTGCCCTCGGGCAGGTTGCGAAAGCGCGGCATGACCTCCGCCTGCGCGGCTTCGGCCAGGATGCCGGCCAGCTTGCGGGTGTCCTCACGGGTAAAGGTTCTGCTCATAGTCGCTCGTCCAGGGAACGCGCAAATCTATCACGCCTGGGCGGCATTTGATCGCGATTTATAACCGCATGAACTTAAAGGGGATTTTGTACCTGTGCAGGAGTTATCTGCCAGGTTGTCCACAATTCCTGGGGATAAACGGGACCGGAGCCCCGTTTATCTTCCCCCGGGCGGGCGCCCGGGGGAGGCAGGACGCGCTCAGGCGCCCAGGTCGACGCAGAGGTACTTGATCTCGAGGTATTCCTCGATGCCGTACTTCGAGCCCTCGCGGCCCAGGCCGGATTGCTTGACGCCGCCGAACGGGCCGACTTCGTTGGAGATCAGGCCGGTGTTGATGCCGACGATGCCGTACTCCAGCGCCTCCGACACGCGCCAGATGCGGGCGTAGTCGCGGGTGAAGAAGTAGGCGGCCAGGCCGAAGATGGTGTCGTTGGCCATGCCGATGACTTCCTCTTCGGACTCGAAGCGGAACAGCGGCGCCACCGGGCCGAAGGTTTCCTCGGTCGCGAAGCGCATCGACTGGGTCACGTCGCGCACCACGGTCGGCTCGAAGAACGTGCCGCCCAGCGCGTGCGGCTTGCCGCCGGCGATGACCTTGGCGCCGTGCGCGGTGGCGTCGGCGATGTGCTCCTGCACCTTCTCGACCGCGCTGGCGTCGATCAGCGGACCCTGCGTCACGCCGTCGCCGAAGCCGTCGCCGACCTTCATGGCGTTGACCTTGGCCACCAGGCGCTTGGCGATTTCCTCGTACACGCCGGCCTGCACGTAGATGCGGTTGGCGCAGACGCAGGTCTGGCCGGCGTTGCGGTACTTCGAGGCCAGGATGCCGTCGACCGCGCGGTCCAGGTCGGCGTCGTCGAACACGATGAACGGCGCGTTGCCGCCCAGTTCCAGCGACAGCTTCTTGATGGTGGGGGCGCATTGCTCCATCAGCGTGCGGCCGACTTCGGTCGAGCCGGTGAAGCTCAGCTTGCGCACCACGTCGCTTTCGCACAGCGCCGCGCCGATCTCGCGCGAGCTGCCGGTGATGACGTGGAACACGCCGGCCGGCACGCCGGCTTCCTCGGCCAGCACCGCCAGCGCCAGCGCGGTCAGCGGCGTCTGCTGGGCGGGCTTGACCACCATGGTGCAGCCGGCGGCCAGGGCCGGGCCGACCTTGCGGGTGATCATGGCGGCGGGGAAGTTCCACGGCGTGATGGCGGCGGTGACGCCGATCGGCTGCTTGAGCGCCAGCAGGCGCTGGCCGGCCTTGGGGCTTTGCAGCACGTCGCCGTCGATGCGCTTGGCTTCCTCGGCGAACCACTCCAGGAACGAGGCGGCGTAGGCGATTTCACCGGCGGCCTCGGTCACGGGCTTGCCCTGTTCCGAGGTCATGATGGCGGCCAGGTCCTGCTGGTTCTGCATCATCAGCTGGGCCCACTTCAGCAGGATCGCGGCGCGTTCCTTGCCGGTCTTGGCGCTCCAGGCGGGCAGGGCGGCCTCGGCGCTGGCGATGGCCTGCTCGGTCTCCTTGCGGCCCAGCTTGGGCACCGACACGATGGTCTTGCCGGTGGAGGGGTTGTCCACGGGGATCGACGGGCCGTTGCCGGCGGATACCCACTTGCCGTCGATGTAGCAGGCGTCGCGCAGCAGTTCCGGGCGCGCCAGGGGATGGGTCAAAGAAGTCATTGCAATAGTCCTAAGAGTTAGGCCCACCCCCGAAGCGCTGCGCGCTTCCCCCTCAAGGGGGCATGCCCGCGGACCGGCGGAGCCGGATCCGCGGCATCCCGATGGGGGCGCCGGCTCAGGATTGTGGGATGGCGCGATAACGCCATGGAAAACGGATATCCGGCCGGGCGCGGCTCAAGCCCGTTGAGGCTGCCGCTACCGGCCGGATGAACGAAATGCGCCCGGTTCCTATGCTGCCAGGGCCTCGGACAGGATGGCCAGCGCGCGATCGAACTGGGCGTCGGGGATGGTCAAGGGGTACAGGAAGCGCAGGACGTTGCCGTACACGCCGCAGCTCAGCAAGATCAGGCCTTGCTCGATGGCGCGGGCCTGCACCTTCTTGACCGCCTCGGCGTCGGGCTTGCCGTTGGCGTCGTTCAGTTCCAGCGCCACCATCGAACCCAGGCCGCGCACGTCGGCGATGCCCGGCACCTTGGCGCGCAGGCCCTCGAGGTGGGCGCGCAGCTTGTCGCCCAGCTGCACCGCGCGTTCGCACAGCTTTTCTTCGGCAATCACGTCCAGCACGGCGTGGGCCGCGGCCACCGCCAGCGGGTTGCCGGCGTAGGTGCCGCCCAGGCCGCCCGCGGCCGGGCCGTCCATGACGTCGGCGCGGCCGACCACGCCCGAGATCGGGAAGCCGCCGCCCAGGCTCTTGGCCATGGTGATCAGGTCGGCCTGCACCGAGTGGTGCTCCATGGCGAACAGCTTGCCGGTGCGGCCGAAGCCGGTCTGCACTTCGTCGGCGATCAGCAGGATGCCGTGTTCGTCGCAGAGCTTGCGCAGGGCCACCATCAGTTCGGGCGGGGTGATGTTGAAGCCGCCTTCGCCCTGCACCGGTTCGATGATGATCGCGGCGACGCGCTTGGGATCGATGTCGACCTTGAACAGCAGGTCCAGCGCCTTGAGCGAGTCGGCCACGGTGATCGACTGGGTGCCGTTGGGGAACGGCACGTGGTAGATGTCGCCCGGCATCGGGCCGAACGACAGCTTGTAGGGGGCGACCTTGCCGGTCAGCGCCATGCCCAGCATGGTGCGGCCGTGGAACGAGCCCGAGAAGGCGATGACGCCCGAACGGCCGGTGGCCGAGCGCGCGATCTTGATGGCGTTTTCAACGGCTTCGACGCCGGTGGTGAAGAAGGCGGACTTCTTCAGGCCGTCGATCGGGGCCAGGCGGTTGATGCGCTCGGCCAGCGAGACGTAGCCTTCGTACGGCACGATCTGGTAGGCCGTGTGGGTGAAGTTGTCGAGCTGGGCGCTGACGGCGGCCTTGACCTTGGGGTGCAGGTGGCCGGTGTTCAGCACCGCGATGCCGCCCGCGAAGTCGATGTATTCCTTGCCGTTGGCGTCCCACAGCGTGGCGTTCTCGGCGCGCACGGCATAGAAGTCGCACATGACGCCGACGCCGCGCGGCGTGGCCAGGGAACGGCGGGTATTCAAATCCTGATTCTTCATCTCAGCCTCGAATGGCAAGTGGGCGGTAAACCCTTACTTTAATGCTACTATGGCCCCATTGGTGGGAACCACTTTTATAAATCAGGTAGAACCAATTGCGGTCCATCGTCGGAGACTTGTTGCAGCTGCGCCTGGCCGATGCCGACGGCGGGCCGATGAACAAGCGCCTGTACCACGGCATCCGCGAGGCGATCCTGGAGGGTTCGATCGCCGCCGACTCGCGCCTGCCCGCCTCGCGCGACCTGGCCGCCGAGCTGGGCATCGCCCGCAACACCGTGGTGCACGTCTATGGCCAACTGCTGGCCGAGGGCTACACCCGCAGCCTGCAGGGCAATGGCACCTTCGTCAATGCCTCGCAGCCCGATTCCTGCCTGGCCAGCGGCCGCCAGTCGCGCCGCGCGCCGGTGCCGCAACCGCGTCCGGCGCTGTCGGCGCGCGGCGCCGCCATCGTCGACGGCGTCTCGGCCTCGCCCTACCAGTGGGGCGCCTTCATGCCGGGCGTGCCCGACCTGACCGAATTTCCGCACAAGAAGTTCGGCCGCATCTTTTCCGCGCTGTGGCGCAATCCCGCGCCCGACCTGCTGACCTATGCCTACGGCGGCGGCCTGCCGGCGCTGCGCGAGGCGCTGGCCCAGCACCTGGCGCTGACGCGCTCGATCGACTGCGACCCCGACCAGATCCTCATCACCGAAGGCTCGCACCAGGCCATCGACCTGGCCACCCGCATCCTGGGCGAGGCCGGCGAGACCGCCTGGGTCGAGGACCCGGGCTACTGGGGCGCGCGCACGGTGCTGCAGGCCAACGGCCTGCACACGGTGCACCTGCCGGTCGACGAAGAGGGCATGCGCCTGCCGGACGCCGACGCCGCGCCCGGCATGGCGCCGCCGCGCTTCATCTTCGTGACGCCGTCGCACCAGTATCCGCTGGGGCCGGTGATGTCGCTGGCGCGGCGCCGGCAACTGCTGGCGGTGGCGCGCCGCCACGGCAGCTGGATCATCGAGGACGACTACGACAGCGAATTCCGCTTCTCGGGCCGGCCCATCGCCTCGCTGCTGGGCCTGGAGCCGGACGCGCCCGTGATCTACATGGGCACCTTCAGCAAGACACTGTATCCGGGCCTGCGGGTCGGCTACCTGGTGCTGCCCAAGCCGCTGACCGCGGCGTTCCAGGCGGCCCACGCCGAGCTCTACCGCGAAGGCCACCTGATGACGCACGCGGCGCTGGCCACCTTCATCGCCGAGGGCCACTACGCCGCCCACATCCGCCGCATGCGCATGCTGTACGCGCGTCGCCGCGCCATGCTGGTCAACCTGATCGAACGGCGCCTGGGGCCCGACTGGCTGCACCGCGACGCCAGCCTGGCCGGCCTGCACCTGGTGCTGACATTGCCGTCTCACATGGACGACCTGCGGGTGGTCGAGGTGGCGCGCCGCAAGGGCGTGCTGACGCGCGCGCTGTCGCGCTACTACGTCGGCGCCGAAGGCCGCCGGCCCGGCCTGCTGCTGGGCTACGCCTGCGTGCCGGAGCACGACATCGCGCGCAAGTTCGAGGTGCTGCTGGAAAGCCTGGCCGAAGTGGCGCGCATGACGCCCGCCGCGCCGGCGGTGGCGGCGCAGCCCGCGTAATTCAGGTCAGGGGGCGCCGCCCAGCGCCGCCGCGAAAGCCGTGGCGTTGCGCATGCCCTGATCCTCGAAGTTGGTGTTGAACACCGCGTGCGCCTGCGCGCTCTGCCGCGCCAGGTCCTGGAAGCGGCGCGCCAGTTCGGCCAGCTCGGCCTCGGAATATTCATATTGGAAGCGCCCCGACGACGCGGCGCCGTTGGCGTTCCAGGTGGCGGCGTTGCGCCCGTGCAGGCGCAGCAGTGTCAGCTCGGGATGGGTGCAGGCCCACACGGCCGGCACGCTGTTCTCGAACCCCTGCGGCGCGTCCACCACGGTATGCACCACGCCCAGCTCGCGCTCGAACGCCAGCGTGGCGGCCGTGGCCTCGGACGAGTCGAACCAGCTGTGGTGGCGGAATTCGACCGACAGCAGGTGTTCCGGCAGGCGCCGCGCGCCTTCGGCCACCAGGGCGCGGCCGCGCGCGTCGCGCCGGACCCAGGGCGGGTACTGGAAGTGCACCGCGCCCAGCTTGCCGGCCATGCGCAGCGGTTCCAGCGCCAGCGTGTAGCGGCGCCAGAGCTCGTCGCGCAGATCCTCCGGCATGGCGTGGTGGTAGATGACCGGTTCGGGCCAGTCGGCCAGCTCGCGGCGGATGTCGGCGGGCAGCGAGGCCAGCGGCGTCTGGTGGCCGGTGAAGAGGCGGTAGGCCTTGATATTGAAGACGAAATCGTCGGGCGTGCGCTGCGCCCACAGGTAGGCGTTGTCGGCGCTGGGCAGGGCGTAGTAGCTGGAATCGACCTCGGCCAGCCCGAAGCGGGTGGCGTAGAAGCGCAGCCGTGACTGGGCGTCGTGCGCCTCGCGCGGGTAGAAGCGGCCGCACGCCAGCAGCGTGGGATCGGTCCAGGAAGCGGTGCCGGCAAGCAGGCGCATGGGGAAATCGGGCGTAGCGGGAGCGGGAGGCGATGCGGTTATGATACCTGGATATATCCCCAGGTATCGGGCCGCGCCGACCGCGCCCGCCGCCCTCCATTCCACGCCCCATGTCCGACCAGAATCCCGCCAACCCGTCCAGCCATCCCGATCCCCTGGCCGACCTCAACCCCGCCCAGCGCGAGGCCGCCGAGTTCGGCGTCGGCGGGGCGGGCGGCGACGGGCCGCTGCTGGTGATCGCCGGCGCCGGTTCGGGCAAGACCAACACCCTGGCGCACCGTGTCGCCCACCTGATCCTGAACGGCGCCGATCCGCAGCGCATGCTGCTGCTGACCTTCTCGCGCCGCGCCGCCCAGGAAATGGAACGCCGCGTCGGCAGCGTGCTGCAGCGGGTCATGAACCTGCGCGGCGGCCAGCAGGCGCCGTCGCTGCCCTGGGCCGGCACCTTCCACGCCATCGGCGCGCGGCTGCTGCGCGATTGCGCCCAGCGCATCGGCCTGTCCGAGGCCTTCACCATCCACGACCGCGGCGACGCCGAGGACCTGATGGGCATGGTGCGGCACGAACTCGGCCTATCGTCCACCAAGTCGCGCTTTCCGCTCAAGGGCACCTGCCTGGCGATCTATTCGCGCGTGGTCAACAGCCAGACGCCGGTGGCCGACGTGCTGCACGCCACCTTTCCGTGGTGCGCGCAATGGGAAGACGAACTCAAGAACCTGTTCCGCGCCTACGTCGCCGCCAAGCAGGACCAGCAGGTGCTCGACTACGACGACCTGCTGCTGTACTGGGCCGAGATGATGGGCGACGCGGCCATCGCCGCCGACGTTGGCGCGCGCTTCGACCACGTGCTGGTCGATGAATACCAGGACACCAACCGGCTGCAGGCCGCCATCCTGCTGGCCATGAAGCCCGATGGCCGCGGCCTGACCGTGGTGGGCGACGACGCGCAGTCGATCTATTCGTTCCGCGCGGCCACGGTGCGCAACATCCTCGATTTCCCGGCGCAGTTTCCGCAGCCGGCGCGCGTCATCACGCTGGACCGCAACTACCGCTCGACCCAGCCCATCCTGAACGCCTCCAACGCCGTCATCGGCCTGGCGGCCGAGCGCTATGCCAAGGGTCTCTGGAGCGACCGGCCGTCGTCGCAGCTGCCCGAGCTGGTCACCGTCAGCGACGAAGGCGGCCAGGCCCGCTGGGTCGCCGACCAGGTGCTGGCGCAGCGCGAGGGCGGCGCCACGCTCAAGTCGCAGGCGGCGCTGTTCCGCACCTCCAGCCACAGCGCCGCGCTGGAACTGGAGCTGACCCGGCGCAACATCCCCTTCGTCAAGTTCGGCGGCCTGCGCTTTCTGGAAGCGGCGCACGTCAAGGACCTGCTGTCGCTGCTGCGCTGGGCCGAGAACCCGCGCGGGCGCATGGCGGGGTTCCGCGTGGCGCAACTGCTGCCCGGCATCGGCCCGGCCACCGCCGGCAAGCTGATGGACGCCATGGCGCAATCGGCCGAGCCGCTGCGCGCGCTGCGCGAATTCAAGCCGGGCGCGGCGGCGCAGGCGGAGTGGGGCGCGTTCGCCGACACCTACGCGGCGCTGGCCGACCCCAAGCTGCGCTGGCCCGCCGACGTCGACCTGGCGCTGCGCTGGTACGCCGGCCAGCTCGAACGGCTGTACGACGATGCGCGGGTGCGCAAGACCGACCTGGACCAGCTGGTGCGCATCGCCGCGGGCTACCCGTCGCGCGAGCGCTTCCTGACCGAACTGACGCTGGATCCTCCCGACGCCACCAGCGACGAATCCGGCGCGCCCTCGCGCGACGAGGACTACATGATCCTGTCCACCATCCACTCGGCCAAGGGCCAGGAATGGAAGGCGGTCTATGTGCTGAACGTGGTCGACGGCTGTATTCCGTCCGACATGAGCACCGGCACCGCCGAAGAGATCGAGGAAGAGCGGCGCCTCCTGTACGTGGCCATGACGCGCGCCAAGGAACGCCTGCAGCTGATCGTGCCGCAGCGCTTCTACGTGCACCAGCAGACCGGCATGGGCGACCGCCACGTCTACGGCTCGCGCACCCGCTACATCACCAACGCCATGCTGCCGCTGTTCGACCACCTGCCCAAGCTGCCGGACCTGCCGGCGCGCGAGGCCAAGGCGCCGCAGGCGCCGAGCGTGGACGTGGCCAAGCGCGTGCGCAACCTGTTCGCATAGCGCGCGGTCCGGCGGGTTCGCGCGCCGCGCCCGCCGGGCGGCGCGCGGCCGCGCCCATGCGCCGGTGGGCTATCATCGGCCGATACGCTGGATACACGTTGCACCCGCAGGGCTCGCATCGCCAAAGGATGTCTATGTCTACCGAAGAGAATGCCGCCGCCGCTGCGCCCAAGAGCGAAGTCGTGGCGTCCATCGCCTATGTGAATGGCCGGCGCGACCACGAGGTGCCCATCGAGGAGGTGGGCAAGCACGTCGATGCCAAGCGCAGCATGCTGTGGATCGGCCTGCGCAATCCCAGCCCGGAGCGGCTGGCCGACGTGGTCAACCAGCTCGGCGCCTGCGACAAGAACCAGGAAGAGATGCTGGAGTCGCACCGCCGGCCCAAGATCATCGACTACGGCAACATGGTGCTGATCGTCGCCATCACCGTCGAGGTCGAGGCCGAGCGTCCCATCTTCGGTGAAACCCAGTTCCTGATCGGCGAGGGCTTCCTGGTCACCGTGCGGCGCGGCGCCACCGCCGGCCACAGCCCCTTGCGCGAACGGCTGGAGTCCTCGCCCGACCTGCTCAAGCGCGGCAGCGACTACGTCGCCTCCGAACTGCTGGACTGGCTGGTGGACCGCTACGTGGCGGCGGCCGGCAAGATCGAGTCGGTGGTCGAGGGCGCCGAACAGAAGCTGCTGATCCGCGGCGCCAAGGATTCCGACATCCGCAGGCTGTATCGCCAGCGCCGCGACCTCCTGCGCATCCACACCGTGGTGTCGCCGCTGGCCGAGATCTGCCGGCGCCTGGCGCGGGTCGAGATGTCGGCGGTGGACGAGCATGCCCGGCCGTATTTCGGCGAGGTGGCCGACCGCGTGCTGCGGGTCGATGAACTGTTCAATTCGCTGCGCGAGTCGCTGGCCTTCGCCTTCGAAGCCAGCCTGATGATCGGCCAGGCCGCGCAGAACGACACCACCCGCAAGCTGGCCTCCTGGGCCGCCATCCTGGCGGTGCCCACGGCCATCGCCGGCATCTACGGCATGAACTTCAAGTTCATGCCCGAGCTGGAATCGCCGTTCGGCTATCCGGTCACGCTGGGCGTGATCGCGTCGGTCTGTTCGTTCCTGTACTGGCGTTTTCGCAAGTCGGGCTGGTTGTAGGACTACGTCCGCCGGGAGCGTGGCGGCGGCGACGCGCTTTGCCGCGCGGCGCCGGCGCGGCTGTGGCAAACTGCCTGCGTTTTCCTTTTCGGAGCGCGGCCCGTGCGCGGCAATTCCCCCTTTCGCGGCGGCAGCAAGCTGACCGCCCTCGTGGTCGCCCTGATCCTGGCGGCGGCGGGCGCCCTCGTCAATTGGCTGCAGCCGTCCCGTCAGGGCGGCGAGCGCCCGGCCGAACGGCCCGGCGCCAGCGCGCCGGCGGCAACCGGCAAGTCCGGCGCGGCCCCGGCCGGCGCCGTCCCCGCCGGCAGCTATACCCTGACCGGCATGATCGTCAACGTCGCCGACGGCGACACCGTGACGCTGCGCGCGCCCGACGGCCAGCGCCGCATCCGCATGGACAGCATCGACGCGCCCGAGGAGGGCCACGGCGCCGACCAGCCCGGCCAACCCTACGCCGAGGCCTCGCGCCAGCACCTGGCCAGCCTGGTGGCCGGCAAGACCCTGACCGCCCAGTGCTACCTGAAGGACCAGTACGGCCGCGACGTCTGCGCGCTGATCCTGGACGACGGCCGCTCGGTCAACCGCCTGCAGGTCGAGGCCGGCTACGCCTGGGCCTACACCGCCCGCCAGGGCGAGTACCTGAACGACAAGGCCATGCCCGACCTGCAACGCCAGGCCAAGGCCGCCGGCCGCGGCCTGTGGGCCGGCAAGGACCCGATGCAGCCCTGGAAGTGGCGCTACGACTGCTGGCGCCAGCGCCAGTGCGGGTGATGGCCGCGGGCCCGCAAGTTCCCTAGGGGGATGCCAGGGTACTGGGGCGGATGCACCTTTGCTATCCTCTGTCGCACTGAATAGAAGGAAAGGTTTCCATGCGTGCTTTGATGCGGCTCTGGGCGGCGGCCATGATGCTGTTGCTGGCGTTGGCGGGCTGCTCCCGGGAGGGCAGTCCCATCAACAGCCCCTATCCGGCCGGCGCCGAAAGCCAGAACACGCTGTATTCCGCCTTCGTCAAGCGTTCGCCCAAGTACCTGGATCCGGCCAGTTCTTATTCCGGCGATGAAACCCCTTATACCTACAGCATCTATGAGACGCTGTACGGCTACCACTACCTCAAGCGGCCTTACGAACTGATCCCGCGCGCCGCGGCCTCGATCGACCCGCCGGTCTACCTGGATGCGCAGGGCAAGGTGCTGCCGGCCGACGCGCCGGGCGAGCAGATCGCCGAAAGCGTCTACGACATCAAGATCAAGCCCGGCATGCGTTTCGCGCCGCACCCGGCCTTCGCCCGCAAGACCGACGGCAGCTACGACTACTTCCCGATCGCGCCGGAGGACCTGGCCGACAAGTACGCCATCCCCGATTTCCCGCGCACCGGCACCCGCGAACTCACCGCCGACGATTACGTCTACGCCTTCCGCCGCCTGGCTAGCCCGCGCGTGGTGTCGCCGATCTATTCGCTGATGGCCGAATACGTCAGCGGCCTGAAGGACTACGGCGACCGCCTGCGCGAGCGCGACAAGGCGTTGCGCCGCGACCTGCCGGGCGGCGCCGGCGCCTCGTGGCTGGACCTGCGCGAGGCCGACGGCTTCACCGGCGTGCAGGCGCTCGACCCGCACACGCTGCGCATCCGCGTCAACGGCAAGTACCCGCAGTTCAAGTACTGGCTGGCCATGACCTTCACCGCGCCCGTGCCCTGGGAGGCCGACCGCTTCTACAACCAGCCCGGCATGGCCGATCACGACCTGTCGCTCAACACCTGGCCCGTCGGCACCGGACCCTACATGCTGGCCGAGTCGCTGCAGAACCGCCGCCACGTGCTGGCGCGCAATCCCAACTTCCACGGCGAACCCTATCCCTGCGAAGGCGAGCCGGGCGACCGCGCCGCGGGCCTGCTGGCCGATTGCGGCAAGCCCACGCCCTTCATCGACCGCGCCGTCTTCAGCGTCGAGAAGGAAGCCATTCCGCTGACCGGCAAGTTCATGCAGGGCTACTACGACGTGCCGCAGATCGAGCGCGGCGAGTACGGCGTGGCCATGCTGGTGGCCGCCGGCGACAGCCAGGACAAGGCGCGCAAGTATGCCGAGCACGGCATCCGCCTGCCCACCACGGTCGAGACCGCCAACTGGTACATGGGCTTCAACTGGCTCGATCCGGTGGTGGGCAAGGGCGACACGCCCGAGCAGGCCGAGAAGAACCGCAAGCTGCGCCAGGCCATCAGCATCGCCTTCGACTGGGAGGAATACGTGGCGGTGTTCGAGAACAGCCAGGCCTCGGTGGCCTACGGCCCGGTGCCGCCCGGCGTGCTGGGCTACCGCGAGCCGCCCGAGGGCGTGAACCCGGTGGTCTACGACCTGGTCGACGGCAAGCCGGTGCGCAAGTCCATCGACACCGCGCGCAAGCTGCTGGCCGAGGCCGGCTATCCCGACGGCCGCAACGCCGTCACCGGCGCGCCGCTGGTGCTGTACTACGACTCCATGACCGGCGGCGGCTCCAATCCGCAGTTCGACTGGATGCGGCGGCAGATGGCCAAGATCGGCGTGCAGATGGACGTGCGCTCGACCGACTACAACCGCTTCCAGGACAAGATGCGGCGCGGCTCGGCGCAGATCTTCCTGTGGGGCTGGAACGCCGACTACCCCGACGCCGAGAACTTCCTGTTCCTGCTGTACGGTCCCAACGCCAAGGCCAAGAACGGCGGCGAGAACGCCGCCAACTACGACAGCCCCGAGTACGACAAGCTGTTCGAGCAGATGAAGTTCCTGGACGACGGTCCCGAAAAGGAAGCCCTGATCCAGCGCATGGTCGCCATCGTGCAGCGCGACGCGCCCTGGATGTTCGGCTACTTCCCGATGTCGGGCGGCGCCTACCAGCAGTGGGTCGGCAACGCCAAGCCGACCCAGATGGTGCGCAACACGCTGCAGTACATGAAGATCGACCCGGTCCTGCGCGAGCGCAAGATCGACGAGTGGAATTCCCCCATCTGGTGGCCGGTGGGCCTGTTCGCGCTGCTGATCGCGCTGGCGATCTGGCCGTCGTACGTGGCGCTCAAGCGACGCGAGCGGCAGACCGCCTTCGTCCCGGCCGCGCGCAAGGAGCATCAATCATGATCGGCTACGTCATCCGCCGGCTGCTATATGGCGTGCTGATCCTGATCGGCGTGAACCTCTTCACCTTCATCCTGTTCTTCGCGGTCAACACGCCCGACGACATGGCGCGCCTGGCCATCGGCGGCCAGCGCATCAGCCAGGACGCGGTCGAGAAATGGAAGGTCGAGCACGGCTACGACAAGCCGCTGTTCTACAACGCCCAGGCCAAGGGCGCGGCGCAACTGACCGACACCGTGTTCTACCAGCGCTCGGTGCCGCTGTTGGCGATGGACTTCGGCGCCTCCGATGGCGGCCGCGACATCGGCCGCGAGATCCAGACGCGCATGGGGCCGAGCCTGGCGCTGGCGGTGCCGACCTTCTTCCTGGGGCTGTTCGCCAGCATCGTGTTTTCGCTGACGCTGGTGTACTTCCGCGCCACGCGGCTGGATTTCTGGGGCGTGGTGGTGTGCGTGATCCTGCTGTCCATCTCCAGCCTGTTCTACATCATCGCCGGCCAGTGGATGTTCGCCAAGCTGCTGCGGCTGGTGCCGTTCTCCGGCTTCGAGGGCGGGCTGGACATGGTCAAGTTCCTGGCCCTGCCGGTGCTGGTGGCGATCGTCTCGCGCCTGGGGCCCGAGGCGCGCTTCTACCGCACCCTGTTCCTGGAGGAGATCGGCAAGGACTACGTGCGAACCGCCCGCGCCAAGGGGCTGGCCGAGCGCGTGGTGCTGTTCCGCCACGTGCTGCGCAATGCCATGCTGCCGATCCTGACCAGCACCGTCGCCGCCTTGCCGCTGCTGTTCATGGGCAGCCTGATCGCCGAATCCTTCTTCGGCATCCCGGGCCTGGGCAGCTACACCATCGACGCCATCAACGCGCAGGATTTCTCCATCGTGCGCGCCATGGTGTTCCTGGGGGCGTCGCTGTACATCGTGGGGCTGATCCTGGCCGACATTTCCTACACGCTGGCTGACCCCCGCGTCCGATTCGAGTAGCCGCCATGCCCAAGTTCGTATTCCTCTGGACCGACATTGCGCTGTGGCTGATGGTGCTGGGCGCGCTGGCCTATGCCTGGCACGTGCGGCGCAGCCCGAACCTGCGTTCGACCTGGGCGCGGGTGGCGCGCGACACGCCGGCGATGTGCTCGGCCGTGGTGCTGGCCGCGTTCGCGCTGGTCGGCCTGCTCGATTCCGTCCACTACCGCCCGCAATTGCCGCCCGCGCCGGGCGCCGCCGCCGACGCCGCGCCGGTCTACGCGCCGGCGGTCAAGTCGGCGCTGGACGGCCTGCTGGGCGGCAGCGTGCTGACCCAGCCCGAAAAAACCTATTCCAGCCCGCTGGCGGTGCGCCAGTTCACCAAGGAGACCCTGCTGGTCGACGACAAGCCGGTGCGCGACTTCCCGCGCCTGCGGGCGGCCGGCACGCACCTGGCCGATCCCGACCGCGACCACCTGGGCGACGTCTACTACTGCCTGGGCCTCGGCCTGGCGGCCGGCCTGGCGGTGTCGCTGGTTGGCGCCGGCCTGCTGTTCGCCTGCCTGGCGCGGCGCCAGGGCGCCGCGGCGGCGGCCGAGGCCCTGCTGGGCGGACGCGCCGAGGTGCCGTGGCGCGCCATGGCGATCACCTTCACCCTGCTGTGCCTGGTGGCGGGGGCGCTGGCCGGGCTGTCCAGCGGCTACCACGCCCTGGGCACCGACCGCATCGGCAACGACGTGCTGTGGCAGGCGCTCAAGAGCATCCGCACCGCGCTCGTCATCGGCAGCCTGACCACGCTCGCCATGCTGCCGCCGGCCATCGTCTTCGGCATCGCGGCCGGCTACTTCAAGGGCAGGGTGGACGACGCCATCCAGTATCTGTACACCACCATCACCTCGATCCCGGGCGTGCTGCTGGTGGCCGCCTGCGCGCTGATGATGCAGGTCTACATCGACAACCACGCCGAGCTGTTCGACACCTCGGCGGCGCGCGCCGACCTGCGCCTGTTCCTGTTGTGCATGATCCTCGGCTTCACCGGCTGGGCCGGCCTGTGCCGCCTGCTGCGCGCCGAGACCCTCAAGCTGCGCGAGCTGGAATACGTGCAGGCCGCGCGCGCCTTCGGCGTGTCGCACTGGCGCATCATGACGCGCCACCTGCTGCCCAACGTCGCGCACCTGGTGCTGATCACCGTGGTGCTGGAATTCTCCGGGCTGGTGCTGTACGAGGCGGTGCTGTCGTACCTGGGCATCGGCGTCGATCCCAGCATGAATTCCTTCGGCTCGATGATCGACGGCGCGCGCCTGGAAATGTCGCGCGACCCGATGATCTGGTGGAACCTGATGACCGCCTTCCTGTTCATGCTGGCGCTGGTGCTGGCCGCCAACCTGTTCGCCGACGCCGTGCGCGACGCCTTCGATCCGCGCACCCGCCGCTACAAGCCGGGCCGCCTGCCCGGCATGGGCTGGTTCGGCCGCCGCCCGGGCGCCGCGCTGGCGGCCGACGCCCGATCCACCAAACCGGGAGACGCGCCATGAGCCAGGATATCCGGCAGGACACCCCCTTGCTGGCCGTGCGCGGCCTGGACGTCGACATCGCCGGTGAGAGCGGCATGACGCACGCGGTCAAGCGCCTGCAGCTGGCCATTTCGCAGCGCGAGACCTTTGCCCTGGTGGGCGAGTCCGGCTGCGGCAAGAGCATGACCGCGCTGGCGCTACTGCGCCTGCTGCCGGACGCCGGCCGCATCGTCGGCGGCCAGATCGACCTGGATGGCGAGGACCTCAACCGCCTGCCCGAGAGCGCCATGCGCGGCGTGCGCGGCGGCCGCATCGGCATCATCTTCCAGGAACCGTCCACCAGCCTCAACCCGGTCATGCGGGTCGGCGACCAGATCATCGAGACGCTGGTGGCGCACACGCCGCTGCGCGGCGCCGCGGCCCGCGCCCGCGCCATCGACTGGCTGCGGCGGGTCGGCATCCCCGAGCCCGAGCGGCGCGTGGACGATTACCCGTTCCAGTTCTCCGGCGGGCAGAAGCAGCGCGTCATGATCGCCATTGCGCTGGCGGCCGAACCCTTGCTGCTGATCGCCGACGAGCCCACCACCGCGCTCGACGTCACCGTGCAGGCGCAGGTGCTGGCGCTGCTGGCCGACATCCAGCGCGAGATCGGCATGGCGGTGCTGCTCATCACCCACGATCTGGCGGTGGTGCGCAACGTCGCCCACCACGTGGCCCTGATGCGCGGCGGAGAGATCGTCGAAAGCGCCAGCGCCGAGGAATTCTTCCGCGCGCCCAAGCATCCCTACGCGCGCCAGCTGTTCGACGCCATTCCCACTTTCGAGAAGCGCGGCGTGCCGCTGAGCGAGGCCGGCCGCGCCGCCCTGGGCGCGGACGCGGCCGTGGCGCGCAAGCGTGCGCGCGAACCCGGCGTGGTGCTGGACGTGCAGGACCTGAAAGTCCATTACCCGGTGCGCAAGGGCCCGTTGCGGCGCGTGGCGTCATGGGTCAAGGCGGTCGACGGCGTGACTTTCAGCCTGCGCGCCGGCGAGACCCTGGCGCTGCTGGGCGAGTCGGGTTGCGGCAAGACCACCACCGGCAAGGCCTTGCTGCGGCTGATCGACGGCGCCCGCATCTCCGGCCGCGCGATGCTGCAGGGGCAGGATCTGCTGACCGCCGACCGTGCCCGGCTGCAGCGTCTGCGCCAGGACATCCAGATCGTGTTCCAGGATCCCTACGCCTCGCTCGATCCGCGCATGCGGGTCGGCGACATCCTCGACGAAGGCCTGGAATCGCTGCGCCGCGGCATGGGCGCGCAGGCGCGCCGCGACCGCGCCGTCCGGCTGGTCGAACGGGTCGGCCTGCCGGCCAATACGCTGGCGCGCTATCCGCACGAGTTCTCGGGCGGCCAGCGCCAGCGCATCGCCATCGCCCGGGCGTTGGCGGTCGAACCCAAGGTGCTGATCTGCGACGAGCCGACCTCGGCGCTGGACGTGTCGGTGCAGGCGCAGATCCTGGACCTGTTGCGCGAGCTGCAGGACGAGCTGGGCATCGCCTACCTGTTCATCACCCACAACTTCGGCGTGGTCGAATACCTGGCCGACCGCATCGCGGTGATGGAGGGCGGCCGCATCGTCGAACTGGGCGAGGCCGACGCGGTGCTGCACGCGCCGCGCCAGGACATGACGCGCCGGCTGCTGGAAGCCGTGCCCAGGCTGCAATTCGGCCAGGCCTGAGCCGGGTCCTCCCCTTGCCGCCGGGGCGGGGGACGGCCGGAATCATGCGATACTGTCTCTTCGAACACCGCGAAAAACGATCTTGCGCGTGACGCCGCCAGCCGGCCGCGCCCGCACAGGATCGCGCACACGTCACCCGGCCCGCCAGGCCAGGTCGGCCAGCGATTCCCCGACATCCGTCGGAACGTCCCGAGTCATCGCGCCGTTGGCGCGCATGGCTCGTTTCACCGGAATACGCCATGCACCGACCTTTTTCTCCCGCCATTCCCCTTGTTCACGCCACCATCGCCATTGTCGGCGCCGGCCTCGGCGGCCTGACGTTGGCCCGCGTCCTGCACCGCCACGGCATCGCCGCCACGGTCTACGAGGCCGACGCCTCGCCCGCGGCGCGCACGCAGGGCGGATTGCTGGATATCCACCCGCACAACGGCCAGGCCGCGCTGCGCGCCGCCGGTCTGTACGAGGCCTTCCTGCCCCTGGTGCGGCCGGGCGAGGATGCCAAGCGCGTGGTCGACCGCCACGGCCGCGTGCTGCTCGACCGGCCGGGGCAGGGCCAGGCGCGGCCGGAGGTCGACCGCGGCGACCTGCGCCGGCTGCTGATCGATTCGTTGCCGCCGTCCGCCATCCGCTGGGGCCACAAGCTCACCGCCGCCGCGCCCCTCGCGTCTGGCCGTCACCGGCTGGCGTTCGCCAATGGCGCGACGGACACGGCCGACCTGTTGGTCGGCGCCGACGGGGCCTGGTCGCGGATCCGTCCGCTGCTGTCCGGCGCCGCGCCGGCCTACGTCGGCACGACCTTCTTCGAGAGCACGCTGTTCGACGGCGACCGCCGCTATCCGGACAGCGCGCGCGCGATCGGCCATGGCACGCTGATGGCGGTCGAACCCGGCCAGGGCATCCTGGCGCATCGCTACGCCGATGGCACCCTGCGTAGCTACGCGGCCGTGAACTGGCCGCTGGCGGCGGTCGACGCGCTGGTCCGCGATGGCCAGGCCGCCGTGCGCCAACGCATCGCCGCCGCATTCGCGGACTGGGCGCCGGCGCTGCGCGCGCTGGTCATCGAGAGTGATGGGGCGGTCATCGCCCGGCCCCTGCATGCATTGCCGGTCGAGCATCGTTGGCCGCGCATCGCCGGCGTCACGCTGGTGGGCGACGCGGCGCACCTGATGTCGCCGTTCGCGGGGGAGGGCGCCAACCTGGCCCTGTTCGACGGCGCCGAGCTGGGCCTGGCGCTGTGCCGGCATCCCGCCGACCTCGGCGCGGCGCTGGCGGCGTACGAACAGGCCCTGTTCCCGCGCAGCGCGGCGGTGGCGGCGCGAACGGCGCGGAACCTCCAGCGCTTCTTCGGCCCCGACGCGCCTGGCAGCGTGGCGGCGCTGTTCGCCGCCCAATGAAAACCGCGCCCGGATCCTTGCGGATCGGGGCGCGGCGCGTCGAGGCTGGCGCCTCAGTCGTGGGCGTTGCGGGTCTCGAGCCAGACCAGGGTGTCGTGCCTCAGGGCGCGCACGCATTGCGCCAGGAAGGCATGCACCACCTCCAGTTCGCCGGCGTCGTAGCGCCGGGCCATCAACACCACCGCCTCGGCCACCCACTGGCGTTCCTGGGCCAGTTGCTGGCACTGCTCCTCCACCGGCCGGATCACGATCATGCGGCGATCCAGCGGATGGCGGCCCCGTTGCACATAGCCAGCCGCTTCCAGGCGGTTGATCAGCGCGGTGGCGCCGCCGGAGCTGATGCCCATCAGCTGGGCCAGTTGGCCGGTGGGCAGGGCATCGAACTCCATCACCAGTTCCAGCGCTTTCAGATCCGCCAGGGGGATACCCATTTTCTCCGCCAGGGCCGATTGGCAGGCCGCGTTGTACACGGCGAACTGTCGGCCCAGCATCAGGGCGATATCGTCAAGCATTCCGGGCCGCAGATCGTTGTTGCGAGATTCAGGCATCACGGTCACATGCTCGTGGTGAACGATGGATTCTTGTTGCAGCATGGCGTCGCTCCCTCACGGATCCGGTTGATTACTTCTTGGCCGTCAGGCCGCCGAGCAGGCCGCCCAGCAGCCCGCCGTTGTTGCCGCCGGTGCTGGCGCCGCCGCTGACGCCGGCCGTCACGCCGCCCAGCAAGCCGCCCAACAGGCCGCCGTTGTTGGTCGAACCCGAGGCCCCCGCACCCGCGCCCGCTCCGGCACTGGCGCCGGCCGAGGCGCCGCCGCCGGTCAGGCCGCCCAGCAAGCCGCCCAGCAGGCCGCCATTGGCGCCCGCGGTGCCGCCCGCCGTGCCGCCCGCGCCGCCGGTCACGCCGCCGAGCAGGCCGCCCGGCAAGCCGCCGTTGGGCGCGCCGCCCGTGGCGCCGCCCAGATTGCCCGTCACGCCGCCCAGCAGGCCGGTCACCGGGGCCAGCAGGCCGCCGTTGCCGCCGGCCGCGCCGCCGGTCACGCCGCCCAGGATCCCGGTGATCGGGCTGAGCAGGCCGCCGTTGTTGCCGCCGACCGCGCCGCCCAGGCCTAGGCCGCTGGTCAGGGAGGCGACCGCGCCGGTGGCATTGGCCAGCGTGTTGCCGAGCGGGTTGGTGTTGCCCGGCGTGGCATTCAACAGGCCGCCGGCGCTGCTGACCGCGCCGCCCGGGCCTTGCAGCACGCCGTTCAGGCCAGCCACGTTGCCGCCAGGCAGTTGGTTGCCCAGGTTGCTGACCGTGCCGCCCAGCGTGTTGAGCAGGCCGGCGACCGGCGCGCCCAGCTTGGTGGTGGCGCCGACTTGTTGCGTCAGGCCGACCACCGTGCCCGCCAGGGGGCTGGCCGTCGGGTCGAGCGCCTTGCCGATGCCGCCCAGGGTCGGCTGCAGGCCGAGCGGCAGCACGTTGTCGACGGTCTTGCCGACATTACCCAGCGCGGGTTCGAGCAGCGGCTTGGACGGTCCGCCCAGCACGCCGCCGGTAACGCCGCCGACCAATTGGTTGACGGGGTTCAACAGCCCGCCGGGGCCGGACAGGCCCGCGGTCAGGGCGCCCACCGCGTTGGTGGCATTGCCCAGCACCGTGGTCAACGGTTGCGGATTCTTGGGATCGGCATTGAGCAGGCCGCCGGTGCTGGCGACCGTCTTGCCCAGGCCTTCCACCAGGCCACCGACGCCGGCGCTCAGGCCGCCGGGCAGGCCGGTGCCCTTGACCGTGGTGCCCAGGCCTTCGACCAGGCCGCCCACTTGCTTGACGGTGCCGTCGACGGGCTTTCCCAGGCCAGTGGTGGCGCCGACCTGCTGCGTCAGGCCGACGACCGTGTCGGCGACCGGCTTGATGGTGGGATCGAGCGCCTGGCCGATACCGCCCAGGGTGGTGCCCAGATTCAGGGGCAGGGTATTGTCGACCGCCTTGCCGGTATTACCCAGCGTGGTCTGCAGCAAACCGGTGGTGACCGGGTTGTTGGGGTTATTCGGTTCGTTCGGACCGCCAGGGCCGCCAGGGCCGCCGGGGTTGCTCGGATTATCGGTGCCAGGCAGGCTGGCGGAACTGTTGTGACCACCACCACCGCCGCCGCATGCGGCCAGCGCGCTCATCAGAGCGGCCGCCATAACGGTGGAGGTCAGAATACGTTGTACGCGCTGCGTGTCAATCTTGGCATTCATGGCGAGCTCCTGTGGGGGAAGTGTCAGGCGTCGAAACTGCCCGATACATCCCTACATGCATAAACCGTGCCAATATTTTTCAAACGCAGTTCCGGTTTGCGTTCAGGCCATTTTTATATAATTAAAAATCCTTTTAAATCAATAACTTGAATTTAAAACAGAGGGTTTGTACCAATATTTGGAATCCCCCATTTTTACGATCACGCGCCACCTGCGAATGTTACGTCCGGGCCCGATTGGGCCGTTACGTTACGGGCCGCGTTACGTAACGTGGTGTATGGAACAGGCAAAAAAAAGCGCCTGTCGAAACAGGCGCGGGTGTTGCGAGGCGGCTGCCCGCGGCGCGCTAGAACGCGTCGTAATACAACGAGTAATTGGCGTTGAAGCGCACGTCGCGGCCATTGTTTATGGTGGCCGAACCGATCGGCTTGGCCACGTTGAAATCAAACAGGTAGTACTTGTCATCGGTAAAGCGCAGCCCCAGCGCCACTGACGACAGGTGCCGCTGGTTCAACTGCTGCAGGCTGGAATTGTTGTACCAGGTGCGGGCGTAGTCGATCAGCGCATAAGGCTGCACGTTCGACAGGTACTGCCAGCCGATACCGAAGCGGCGATTAACTTCGGCGGAAACACCCACGCCCTTGTCGCCGCTCTGTTCGCCTTGCGGATAACCCATCGCATACCGCCAGCTGCCGTACGACACCTGTTCCGACGAGGGCAGGATATTGCTGGAGTACTGCGCGGCGCCGGACAGGGTCAGGCCGAATTGCGCCGGCAGCGCGAAGGTCTGCTTGGCGTTGAGGTTGTAGCGGGTGAAGTCCGGGTCGAGGATCGGCACGGCCGAATAGCCGTAGTTGGTGTTGATCTCCTTCTTGGCCCCGGCGCCGGTGAAGCCCCGGTCCACCGCCAGCGTCACATCGGTGGTCTTGGACTCGGATACCTGGATATAGCGCATCTCGAGGTTGGCGGCGCGCACCTGGGCGTCCTGCTGCAGCCAGCGATCGGAGTTCTTGGCGTCGTAGCGATCCTTCGAGTTGGCCGCGTAGACCCCCAGCGTGCCCGTCAGCGAACGGGTGTTGTTCAGCAGGAAGGGATAGCTGACGCCGATGCCGATGCGGTCGTTCTTGACCCGGCGATTGAAGCCCAGGTATTCGATCGCCTCGTCCTTGGGACGGGCGTCGTAGTGGTAGCCATCGACCTTGACCGCCAGGCCGTCATTGCCCAGCGGCACGCGGACCTCGCCCGAGATGTATTTGACGTCATCGGTGTTGAACGGCACCGAGGCCGTCAGCTTGACCTGTTCGCCCAGCGGCGTGAGGCTGTTGGTGGCGAAGTTCACCAGCGGCTGCATGCCCGTGCCCAGGTCCGCCACTCCGCCAGTCAGGCTGACCGGCTGGCGCGTGGCCGCCAGCACCAGTTCGGTGGCGCCGTCGGCGCGGCGCGGCAGATCCAGCGACGGGGTGAACTTCACGCCCGGCACCGTGCGCATCAGGTTCAGCACCCGTTCCAGCGTGGCCTGTTTCAGCGGTTTCTCCGCCTTCAGCGGCTCGGCCAGCGATTCCAGGCGGTCCTGGGCATTGCCGAGATCGCCCTCGATGCGCACCGTGCCGATATAGCCTTCGACCACGGTCACCACCACCAGCCCGTTGGCGAAAGTCTGGTTCTGCACCAGCGCGAACGACAGCGGATAGCCGCGGTCGCGGTACAGCTGGGTGATCTTGTCGACCTGCTGCACCAGCTCGCCCAGGCTGATTTCCTTGCCGGACAGCGGCGCCAGCAGGGCGGAGACTTCCTCGAACGGCATTTCGTGCACGCCCGTGACGTCGAAATGCTGGGGCACGATGCGCTGCGCCAGCCGGGCCTGCAGAGCCAGTTGTTCGGGAGTGGGGGGCCTGCACCACCGGCGGCGGCTGGGTGGCGCCGGGCGGCCGTTCGATCTGCGGCAGCGCGTCCACCGGGTTGCCGCGCAACGGGCCGTCGGCATGTGCCGTGCCGACGGCGGCCAGGGTGCAGATAAGGGCGAGGGAAAGCGGACTTGCGGGAAGCGTGCGTCTCATGCCTGGTTGTCTCTCTTTTGCCGCTGGCGCCGTTTAAACAGGGGCATCCATATTAAGGGTCTGAATAAAGGCTTAACTATATGGGGCCGCTATATAAGTAAACCGGTGGCGCGCCGCTCAGGCGGTATGTTGCCAGCGCGCCGAGGCAATGACAAATTATTTCATTGTGACTGGCCGGAAACGTGGATATAACAATAGAGCGACATACAAGGCAATCTTTCCTCGGCCGAATTCAGGGTTTACCGGTACATTGAAAAATGACCCTGGCTAATTTCCGAGTATTCGTTACAAGTAAGCTGTCGCACTGTTGCGAATACTGGTATAAACCCTGATGTGTATTAATTGTTAATAGATAAGACTATATAAACGTATCAAAACACATCGGGTTTACCGGCTCTCGGGAGTCCACAGATGGACCAGGATGACCGCAACAAATTCGTCGCAAGTCGGCTCGCCGCAAGCGCCTGCCGACCGCCGGCTCACAGGGGCCGCGCATGAACCCGGGCGATATCGTTCCCCTTTCCTTCAACAGCGGCCTGGTGGCGCTGTCGTTCCTGATCGCGGCGCTCGGCTCCTACGTGGCGCTGCTGGCCGCGGTGGGTATCCGCGCCGAAATGCAGGACGGCGAGATCCGCATCGGTTACATCATCATCGGCGCCCTGGCGATGGGCGGCGTCGGCATCTGGAGCATGCACTTCATCGGCATGCAGGCACAGGACTTGCCGTTCGCAGTGGGTTACCAGATCGGTTTGACCGTGCTCAGTTTCCTGGTGGCGGCGGGTTTTTCCGGCTGGGCCTTCTGGTATGTGGGCCGCGACCGCTTCACATTTATGCGCTGCGTGGTGGGCGGCCTGGCCGCGGGCCTCGGTGTGGCGGCGATGCATTATGTGGGTATCAGCGCCATGCGCATGCCCGCGGTATTTATCTGGAATCTGCCGATGGTTGTTTTGTCGGTATTCATAGCGGTAATCGCCGCGTCAGCCGCATTGTGGCTGGCTTTCAATACGCAGAATGAGTTCCAGCGCGTCGCGGCGGCCATTTTGATGGCGATCGCGGTGTGCGGCATGCATTACACGGGGGCGGCGGCCGGCACGGTGGTTTGCACCGCCCCGCGCGATTTTTCCAGCATGCAGATCGGCGGGGTGATGCTGCCGTACATCGCGTTCGCGCTGTCGTTCCTCATGCTGCTGGTGATGCGCTGGCATTTGCAGCGGGCTTCACGCCGTTTCCGCGCGCGCCTGGCGCAACGCATCGACTCGATCATTGAATCGGCCCCCGTGGTCGATCCGGGCAGGGCGCCCGGCTCGACGCTGGGACCGGGTTGAGGGCCCGTCGGCAGCGACGGACCTGGCGGTACCCCGGGGACGCGAAGGTGTGGAACACGCCAGCGCGCCGGCAACACCGGGCTTAGGGGGCCACGCCGTCCCTGCGGCATGGCTCGATTATCAAGCGAGACCTGAGGAGCTCGACATGAAAGCGAAACTTGCGCAGTTCTGGAACGATGAAGAAGGCATTACTGCCCTGGAATACGGGCTGATCGCGGGCACCATCGCGGTGGCGCTGGTAGCGGCTCTGGCGACGTTCACGGGCGCGCTGAGCGGCCTGTTCACGTCGCTGCAGGCCAAGCTCGCCAACGCGTCCAAGTGAGGCCGAAGGTCCCGGCCGCCCGGATGGGCCTGGCTTTGGCCAGGCGGCGCCGGACGGTCGGGCCTGCCGCCCCACCGGGTGTGGAGCTGATGTTGACAACACTTCCCGCGCAGCGATTTCGGGCGGTTGCGGATTGACGGCGTTGCGCGCATCGGCTCCTGCGTACTGCGCGCCCATGTTTTGCCAGATTGAACCCGAAACCGTCAGAAGGTCCTGCCTTGTATCCAGGGGAAGTGCTGTGGTGGCTGTTGTTCGCATGCTGGAATCTGGTGTTGATATACACCGATCTGCGCTATCGCCGCGTACCCAACACGCTTATCGTCGCGGGGTTCGCGGGACAGGCGCTGTGGCTGCTCGCGGCGTGGCTCGCGCCAGCCTGGGGCTATCCACCGCGCTGGGCCGGCTGGCCCATGGCATTGGCCGGATTCGCGCTGGCCTTGCCGTTCTTCCCGCTCTGGCTCAAGCGCCTGATGGGCGCGGGCGACGTCAAGGCGATCGCCGTGCTGGGGCTGCTGACGGGCTTCGCGCCGCTCGTGATGACGCTGGTGGCCGCGAGCCTGCTGGCCGGGCTGCACGCCTTGCTCTACCTGTTTCTTTCCCGAAGCTGGGCCTTGCCGCTTCGGGCTCGCCAGATCCCGTACGGAACCTACCTGGGCGCGGCCGCGCTCAGCGTGGTGTTTATTCCCTTGAATTCGGACTGGTATTCGTGGTGTTTTTCCTGGTGTTCTACGCGATCCTGACGTACGCCCTGGTGTTCACCGCGCAGCATTCGGTCACCCTGGCGGCGCAGGACGGCGCCCGCAAGGTCCTGCAATGGCAGCCGGGCGCCGCCTCGCTGACCGTGCGCGCCAACGCCGGGCGCGACAGGGCGCTGGACCGCGCAGGCTGGATCACCACCATGTCGTCGGCCGCCGTGGCGGTGGCGGTGTGCGGCGCCAGCGGCACGCTCAGCAGCACCGCCGGCGGCGCCTGCAGCGGCCAGCCGCTGAGCGCGGACCAGATCGAGGTGACGGTCAGCTACCCCTACGGCGCCAACCCGCTGATCCCGAATTTCCCGTTCCTGGCGCAGGCGCTGATGCCGCCGTCGAGCGTGCTGTCGGCCCGCGCCACGGTCCACCTGGGCAACGGCCTGGACGGGAGCAACTGACATGAATGCGCGCCGCGCCCCTGGCCATCCCCACGGTCGCAAGCGCGGCCAGCGAGGCATCGCCGCGCTCGAGTTCTCGTTGATGGTGACGATGCTGCTGATGTTCGTCTGCGCCGTCGTCGGCTACGGCGTGCTGTTCTGGATGCAGCAGCAACTGGCTTCGGCCGCCTCGGAAGGCGCGCGCGCGGCGGTCTATGCGCGCTTCGCCGGCCAGGCCGACGTGCCCGGCGCCGCCTGCACCGCGGCGATGAGCGTGTTCGGCACCGGGTCGGCGGTGGCCTGCGCGACCACCAGCGCGCCGTGCGCCTGGAGCGGTTCGGGCGGCCAGACGGCCCAGTGCAGCACGGTCGCCATGACATTCAACGTGCAGGCCTGGCCGGTGCTGTCGACCTTCCAGGCATTCATCGCCATGTTGCCCGGGACGGACAAGAACTGGATACCGACCCGGCTGTCGTCGAAAGCCATCGTGCAAATCTCCCAAGGGACACCATGAGCAGTCTGAGCAAAATCATCGCGGGTGTGTTGCTGGCGGCGGGCCTGGTGCTGGCGTTCGTGGCGTGGAAGCTGGCCTCGGAACCGTCGGCCCCGGCGCCGACGCCGGTCGGTCCGGTGGCGACGACGCCGACCGCGCCGGCCGAGGCGCCGGTCAAGCGCTATCCGGTGGTGGTGGCGGCGGCGCCGATCCCGGCCGGCACGCGCATCGACAGCGACAAGATGCTCAAGGTGGACCAATGGCAGGTGGCGCTGTCGGGCGGCTACAGCTCGCCGACGCCGTTGCAGGGCGCCTATGTGCGCGTGGACGTCGCGGCCGGCGATCCGCTGCTGCCCAGCATGCTGGCGCAGGGACTGGCGCGCCAGCTCAAGCCCGGCGAGCGCGCGTTGGCGATCGCGGTCGATGAGGTGGTGGGCGGCGGTAACCGCATCGCGCCGGGAGACCTGGTGGACGTGTTCTTCTTGCTGGAGAAGGGCGTCGAGATCCAGGGCGGACAGGCCCGCTTGCTGCAATCGCAGGTGCGCGTGCTGGCGTATGGCGCGGCTTCGCTGGACGGCCCCGAGGAAAAGTCCACGCTGCCCGGTCCGCCGGGACAGCCGGCCCGGACCGCCGTGCTGGCCGTGCCGGTCGACCAGGTCAACGAGCTGGTGCTGGCCAGCCGCTCGGGCCGCCTGCAACTGGCCCTGCGCCCGGTCGGCGACGATAGCAAGCCCGATACGCAGCTGTTC
>NZ_CYTY01000002.1:64757-99640 GCF_001298995.1 Achromobacter sp. 2789STDY5608615 | reverse complement strand
AACGTGGCTGCGCGTGGCCTGGTGCCGCCCGCGGCTGGACCTTACCCGTCAAAACAGATCCAGCACAATGAAGAGATTCCAGCGCACCACCCTGATCTGCGTCCTGTCGGCCGCAGCCGCAATGACCTACGGCGTGGCCGGCATGGCGCAGAACGCCATCCAGTCCGACCCGGGCGCTGGCGCGCCCGCCCGCGACATCGCGGTCGCCGTGAAGGGCCAGCAGACGCTCATGCTGGACGGCGCGCCCGCCCGCATCGCCATCGGTGACCCCGAGGTGGCCGACGTCAAGGTGCTGGCGGCCTCCGGCAAGCGGCAGGCCTCGCTGCTGCTGTACGGCAAGAAGCCGGGCACCACGCAATTGCAGATCTGGACCGGCAACAACGCGGCGCCGCAACTGTGGACGGTGCGGGTGGCGGGCAACGTGCAGCAGGTCATGGCCGGACGCGGCATGGCGGGCGGCGCCAACGTCGACGTGGCCGGCGACCGCGCGGTGGTGTCGGGCCAGGCCGATTCGCCCCTGTCGCACCAGGCTTCGGTGGCCGCGGCGGGCGCGGTGGTGGGCGACAAGAACGTGGTGGACGTCTCGACCGCCGGCACCGGCGGCGTGGTGCAGGTCGAGGTCAAGGTGGTCGAGGTGTCGCGTTCGGTCATGAAGCAGGCCGGCATCAGCTTCGCCGGCCGCACCGGCCCCTGGGGCGGCACCAACTCCTTAGCACCCAACAACCTGTCGGGGCCGTTGGGCTTCAGCAGGACCGCGGCGCTGACGTCGGGTTTTTCGCTGTTCTACGACTCCAGCGATTTCAGCGCACGCTTGAACCTTTTGCAGAACAATGGCTTGGCGCGCGTCCTGGCGGAACCTACGTTGGTCGCCCTGACTGGCCAAAGTGCCAGTTTCCTGGCCGGCGGCGAATTGCCCATCCCGGAAGCAGGCGGCCTGGGCACGACAACCGTAACGTTCAAGGCGTTCGGCATTGGCCTGACGGTCACGCCGACCGTGCTGTCGCGTGAGCGGATTGCGCTGAAAGTGGCGCCCGAAGCCAGCGAACTCGACTACAGCAACGCCATTTCCATTCCCAATGGCAGCAACGCCCCAACGCTGATCCCCGCCCTGCG
The DNA here is from genome assembly GCF_001298995.1 of Achromobacter sp. 2789STDY5608615. Taxonomy (NCBI): domain Bacteria; kingdom Pseudomonadati; phylum Pseudomonadota; class Betaproteobacteria; order Burkholderiales; family Alcaligenaceae; genus Achromobacter; species Achromobacter sp. 2789STDY5608615. Next base: position 98,527 of record NZ_CYTY01000002.1, on the reverse strand, counting down.
CACGCGCCGCGCCGACACCACGGTCGAGCTGGGCGACGGCGAGAGCTTCGTCGTCAGCGGGCTGGTGTCGCGCCAGACCAAGGCGCTGGTCAACAAAGTGCCGATGCTGGGCGACCTGCCCATCATCGGTTCGTTTTTCCGTAGTGTCGATTACACCCAGGAGGATACCGAGCTGGTGATCGTGGTGACGCCGCGCCTGGTGCGGCCCATTGCACGCGGCGTGACCTTGCCGCTGCCGGGGGCCAAGCAAGAGGCGGCGGACACCGCGTTCAACGCTTGGGGCTATTGCCTGATGGGTCCCGCAGGTGGGCAGCAAATGCCGGGTTTTTCACGGTGAGCGATATGAAGACACATGCCAGGGAGTGGGTTGGCTTGCAGAACAGCAACCGGTTTTTATTTTGTTCCAAGGGTGACGGCGTGGCCGCGCAGCTCGGGCAGGCGTTCGGTGACATGGGCATGCTGACCCAGGAAGTTCCGGGCGTCGAGGAACTGGGGCGGCGTCTGGCCGAAATCGAGCCGCAGGTGGTGTTCCTGGACTTCACCCTGAGCGAGGACGAGCCTGGCAAGCTGTTCAAGTCGGCCGAGCTGGCGCGCCTGCTGGCGCGCATCGCGCCGGCGATTCCGAGCGTCGCCGTCGGGCTGCTGAGCCAGCCGGAAGGCGCCATCGCCGCATTGCGCGCCGGCGTCAGCGATTTCGTCGACCCGACCGTGGCGCCGCAGGAAGTCAAGGACGTGGTGCAGCGGCTGCTGGACCTGCCGGCGGGCGGCGGCCGCATGGACGGCTCGCGCCGCAGCGTGCTGTTGCTGGGCGCGCGGCCGGGCGTGGGCACCAGCACGCTGGCCGTGCACCTGGCCGGCATGGTGCAGGACCGTCTCAAGCAGCAGCATGGCTCGCGCGCCGCGGCCGCCGGCGCCAAGGGCGCCAAGCCGGCCGCCGACAACGGCAGCCAGCTGCCCCTGGGCAGCCGGGTGGCGTTGATGGACCTGGGCTGGCCGGTGGGCGATTGCCAGCTGTACCTGAACATCGGCGGCGATTTCGATTTCGCCGAGGCGGCGCGCAATCTGCGGCGGCTGGACTCGACCCTGCTCAGCTCGGCCATGTCGCACACCGCCAACGGCCTGAGCGTGCTGGCGCTGCCGCGCGACCTGGGCCAGATGCGCGATGTCTCGCAATCCGATTCGCTGCTGGTGTTCGAACGCATGCGCCAGCACTTCGGCGTGGTGGTGGCCGATTCGGGCGGTTTCTCCAATCCCGAATTCGTGGCGGGCCTGGCGCGCGCCTCGGAACAGAACTGGATCGTCACCGACCAGAGCGTGGGCGCGCTGGTGTCGCTGGCCGGCCTGCTGCAGGAGCTGGAGCAGCTGCACGTGGACCGCCGCAGCCTGGGCCTGGTCGTCAACCGCTACGACGAGCGCTACGGCATGACGGCGCAGCAGATCGCCGAGCGCTTCCAGCTGGAGCTGATCGGCACGCTGCCGGACCGCACGCTGGCGCTGATGGTGTGCACCAACCAGGGCCATCTGCTGCACGAGGAGGCCGAGCGCGACGTCTACGTGCGCGCGGTGCAGGCGTTGGCCGAGAAGCTGAGCGCGGAAGAGAACACCCCGGGCGGCCGGGCGAGCTGGCTGGCCACCTGGCTGCCCGGCGTGCACCGCCGCATGGTGGTCGAGTAACGGACGGCGGCGGAACCCCACATGATCATGACAGCGACCATAGAATTCGGCGGCGATGGCGATAAGGGATTCGCCTCGTCCAATCGTTTCCAGGAAGTGAAGACGGCGGCCTACGAGCACCTGCTTTCCCGCATCGAGGAACTGGGCGCGGAGTTCGGTCGCTGGGCGCGTTCGGCGATCCAGGAGTTCGTCGACATCGAGGTGGCCAGTTTCGTGCGTTTGCGGCGGGTGCCGATCAACGAAGGCGAGATGCGCCAGATCGCCGAGGCCCTGACCAAGGAACTGGCCGGCCTGGGGCCGCTGGAAGACCTGCTGGCCGACCCCGCGGTCGAGGACATCCTGATCAACGGCTACGACAACGTGTTCGTGTCGCGCCGCGGCGTGCTGGCGCGCGAGACGCTGCGCTTCACCGACAACCAGCACGTGCTGCGCATCGTGCGCCGCATCCTGGCGCCGATCGGCCGCCGGCTGGACGAGTCCAGCCCGATGGTCGATGCGCGGCTGCCCGACGGCGGCCGCCTGAACGTGGTGATCGAACCGCTGGCCGTGGACGGCCCGATGGTCTCGATCCGGAAATTCCGCCAGGATCCGCTCAAGCCGGCCGACCTGCTGACGCTGGGCACCTTCGACGAGGAGATCTACCGGCTGCTGCACGAGGCGGTGAAGAACCGCTGCAACATCCTGGTGTCCGGCGGCACCAGCTCGGGCAAGACCTCGCTGCTGAACGCGCTGGCCTTCTTCATCTCCGACACCGAGCGCGTGGTGACGGTGGAAGACACCGCCGAACTGTCGCTCAACCACCCGCACGTGGTGCGGCTGGAGTCGCGCCAGGGCGGCTTCGACGGCAGCGGCGCCGTCAGCATCCGCGAACTGATCCGCAACAGCCTGCGCATGCGCCCGGACCGCGTGGTGGTGGGCGAAGTGCGCGGCGCCGAGGTCATGGACATGCTGCAGGCCATGAACACCGGCCACGAAGGCTCGATGGCCACGATCCACGCCAACTCGCCGCGCGAGTGCCTGTACCGGATCGAGATGCTGGCGGGTTTCGCCGGCTTCCAGGGCAGTGAAGACAGCCTGCGGCGCCAGATCGCCAGCGCGCTCGACTTCATCGTGCAGATCGGCCGCCTGTCCAACGGCAAGCGGCGCGCGCTGTCGGTGACCGAGGTCACCGGCATGGGCGACAACGTGATCTCGACCCAGGAGCTGTACCGGCACGAAACCTTCGCCACGCCCGAGGGCGAGGAAAAGGACCGCTGGAACTGGCTCGGCATCCATCCGCACACCCCCAAGCTGGCCAAGATGCGCAACGAGCAGCGGCCGGCCGACAATGCGCCGCCCGAGTCCGACGGCGGCGGCTTCTGGAGCAGGAGGCGCTGATGCTGCAAGCCGGGGTGTTCGCGGGTCTGGCGCTGGTGCTGGCCTTGGCGGCGGTGCTGCTGTGGCGTCACGCCAACAGCGGCCAGCGGCGCGCCGCCAGTTCCGCTTTCCTCGAAGATCAGCTGCGGCGCGGCCGCGGCGCGCCGGTCAGCGGCAAGATGCCGTTCGCTCACGGCGCCCGCGCCTTGCGCAGCGGTTTCTCGCGCTGGGACATGCTGCTGCTGCAGGGCGGCGTGCGCCAGAGCCCGGGCTTCTACGCCAAGCTGATCCTGCCCATCGTGGCGGGCGCGCTGCTGGCCTGGGCCTTCCTGGGCTGGCTGTCGGCCCTGGTGGCGCTGGTGCTGCTGACCGTGTTCGCCTATTTCCTGCTGTGGCTGCGCGCCGACCGGCGCCAGCGCCGCCGGGTGTCGCAACTGCCGGCGTTCCTGGACAACATCGTGCGCCTGGTCACCATCGGCAACAGCATGGCGTCGGCCTTCCAGACCGCCGCGGCCACCACCGACGAGCCGCTGCGCGAGGTGGTCGAGACCGCCGCCGCCCTGAGCCGCTCGGCCAAGGAACTGGACGCGGCGCTGGTGCAGGTTTCGCGCCAGTACGACATGAAGGAACTCTACATGGTGGCGGCGGTGGTGTCGGTGGCCCTGCGTTTCGGCGGCCGCAGCGACCAGGTGCTCGAACGCATGGCCGCGTTCATGCGCGACATCGGCCAGGCGCGCGCCGAACTGTCGGCCAGCTCGGCGGAAATCCGCCTGTCGGCCTGGATCCTGGCGCTGCTGCCGCTGGGCATTGCCGGCTTCATCATGGTGGCCAACAACGACCTGTTCATGGGCCTGTGGGTGGACCCGCTGGGCTTCAAGATGCTGATGACGGCGGTCGGCCTGCAACTGGGCGGCTCCTACATCCTGTATCGCATGGCCAAGGCCATCTGAGGACGACGCGGATGCAAGCGATCGAATCCTGGAATGTCTCGACGGTGTTGGCGGTGGCGCTGATGCTGGTGGCGGCCGCCATGCTGATCCTGGGCCTGAGCATGACGCGGCGCCTGCGCGGGCAGGACCGCAGCCGGCAGGTGGTGGAGCAGGCGCTGGCGACGCGCGAGGGCCGCGTCAAGGCCGCCGCCGCGCCCGCCGCCGAGGGCGCGCAGGGCAGGCTGGCCGCGGCCACGCGCGCGGCCGACTCGTTCGGCAAGCGCCTGAGCGAAGGCCGCTTCGCCGAAGCGCTGCTGGCGGGCGAGGACCGCAAGCTGGTGGACATGGCGGGCTACGAAAACCCGGCCACGGCGCGGCTGCGCTTCATCGTCGCGCGCTTCGCGCTGGCGCTGCTGCTGCCGGCGGCGGCCGTGGCGCTGGACCTGGGGCGCAACGTCGGCGGCTCGTCGCTGGGCCTGTTCGTGGCGGCCTTCTTCGGCTTCGCCATTGGCTACATGTTGCCCAAGTGGTTCGTGCGCCGGCGCCTGTCGCGCCGCCGCAAGCAGGCCGCCAACGAACTGCCGCTGCTGATCGACCTGCTGCGGCTGCTGCAGGGCGTGGGCCTGTCTATCGACCAGAGCCTGCAGGTGTTGACCAAGGAATTCGACCAGGTGCTGCCGGTGCTGGCGTACGAGCTGCGGCTGGCGTCCGAACTGTATGTGCGCGGCCGCACCCGCGAGCAGTCGCTGGCGCGGCTGGCGGCGGGCTTCGACAACGACGACCTGTCCGCCATCTGCCGCCTGATCGCCCAGGTCGATCAGCACGGCGGCGCGGTGCAGGAACCGCTGAACCGGTTCGGCGAGCGCCTGCGCGAGAAGCGGCGCCTGGAATTGAAGGAAAAAGTGGGCAAGACCACCGTGAAGATGACGGCGGTGATGATCGTGACCCTGCTGCCGGCGCTGTTGATCGTGACCGGCGGGGCGGGGTTTGTGGCGGTATTGCGCGGTTTGTCGCGCATGGGGGGGATGTAATGGCGGGCGGTATGGAAAGCGCGCGGCGCGCATGGCGTTGGACCCTGGTGGCGGCGGCGGTTGCCGGCGCCGGGACGTTGGCGGGTTGCCAGAGCAACAACGCCGAGACCGCCTGGCAGTTGATCCAGCAACAACAGCAGGAACAGGCGCTGGCGCGCCAGCGCGAGGACGAGGCGGAGAACCGCCGCAAGCCGGCCGAGCCGGAGATGATGCTGTCGATGATCGCCGAGTCGCAGCGCCAGGAACGCTATTTCGCTTCGCTGGCCTATATCGAGGCGTTCCAGCAGAAGTTCGGCAACGATCAACGCATTGCGGTGCTGCGCGCCGAGGCGCTGCGCCAGACCGGCCAGACGGCCTCGAGCGAACAGGCCTACCGCGCCCTGATCGGCACCGCGCAGGCGGCCGACGGCTGGCACGGGCTGGGCCTGATCGCCGGTTCGCGCGGCCAGTTCGAACAGGCCGCCGATGATTTCGCGCGCGCCGCCAAGCTGGCGCCGATGGATCCGCGCATCCTGGGCGACCTGGGCTACGCGCGGCTGCGGGCCGGCGATCCGGCCGGCGCCCGCGTGCCGCTGGGCCAGGCCGCCGAGCTGGCGCCCGAGAGCGGCAAGGTGCTGGCCAACCTGGCCTTGCTGCTGCTGGTCGAGGGCGAGCCGGTGCGGGCCCAGAACGTGATGGACCGCGCCAAGCTCGGCGACGAGGCGCGCGGCCAGGTCCTGCGCCTGGCCTCCGAAATCCGCAGCCAGACCGCCGCGCCGCGCGGCGTGGCGCCGGCCGCCGCGGCCGACACCCCGGCGACCCGGGTGTCTCGCGGCGAAGGCATCGTCATGCCGGTCATGAGCCCGCTCATGGACCGGCTGGGCAACGGCCCGATCATGCGCTAACCAGGAATCCCAACATGTCTCGAACCGTACGCTTTGTTCCGTTCTCCCTGGCGCTGCTGGTGGCGGCGGCCATGCCCTGGACCAGCCAGGCGCAATCGAACGCGCCGCTGACCGGCGGCGCCATGGGTGGCGGCGTGGCCCAGGCCTCGCCGGTGGCGCCGGTGGCCCCGGCGGCCGCGCCCGCGGCGCAGATGCCGGCGCGGCCGGTGGTGCAGCAGGTCCAGACCCCGATGCCGCAGGCGGCCGCGCAGCCCGCGCCGCAACCGGCGGCCGAGGCGCCGGAAGCCTTTGGCGACATCACCCGCGGCCTGCTGGCCGCGCAGGCCGACGGCCGCCGCGCCGGCGCCGCGCTGCCGGTGCTGGGCGCGGCGTCCACCGCCGCCTGGAACCGCTACGTCGACAGCTTCACCCGGCCGATTCCGGAGTGGTTCACCAAGCGGGTGCAGACCAACAACACCAATTAGGACCCGTCTCACCGAGTCAGGGAGCCGCGATCATGCCAGCCACTCATCTTCGTTCTGCGTTCCTGCCGCGGCAGCGCGGCAGCATGACGGTGGCCATCGTTTTCGTGGTCATCGTCGGCCTGGTGCTGCTGGGCGTGGCCCAGCTGGGCTATGCCTACTACATGAAGCGGGAGATGCAGAAGGCCTCGGACCTGGCGGCGCTGTCGGCGGTGCAGGTGCTGGGCATGGGCGCGCCCGCGGACTGCACCCGGGCGCAGGCGGCGGGGCAGGCCGCGGTGCTGGCCAACGTGCCCAACATCTTCGACAGCTTCTCCGCGGCCGACGTCACGGTTGAATGCAAGGTGTGGGACACCACCCGCGCCGACGCCAGCGGCATGTACGTGTTCGACCCCGCCAGCGGCCAGGTGCCGAACGCGTTGCGCATCACCATCAACAAGACCCTCGCCAGCCTGATTCCCAGCTTCTCCGGCGGCACGGCGGGCGGCACCCAGGTCCAGGTGATCTCGGTGGCCACCAGCACCCAGCCGGTGGCGGTGTTCACCGTCGGCTCGCGCCTGCTGCGCCTGCAGAAGGGCGGCCTGCTGTCGCAGCTTCTGTCCACCGTGGGCGCCACGCCGGCCCAGCTCGACATCCTCGACGCGGCCGGCCTGGCCACCGTCAACATCACGCCGTCGGGCCTGCTGGAGGCGCTGGGCCTGCCGGTGTCGGTGGCCACCGGCGTGGGCACGCCGTCACAACTGGCCGCGCTCAACAACCTGACGCTGGGCCAGCTGCTGCAGGCCACGCTGACCGTGATGAACAAGGCCGGCAACACCGCCGGCGCCAGCCTCGGGCTGCTGTCCAACGCCATCAACGTGGTGCTGAACGTGATGCCGGTGAACCTGCCGGTCAAGCTGTTCGGCGACGGCGGCATCCTCGACCTGAACGTGGTCGGCGGCGACATCAACTCGGCGCTGCAGGCCAATATCAACGCGCTCAATGTGCTGGAGACCGCGCTGGTCATCGCCAACGGCCAGAACCTGGTCAACCTGGGCCTGAACGTGCCGCTGCTTGGCGTGCAGTCGCAGGTGCGCATCGTCGAACCGCCCACCATCGGCGTGGGCGGGGCGGGCACGCAGGCCACCAGCGCCGGCATCCGCGTCTACCTGCGCGCCAACACCAGCAACATCCCGCTGGTGGGCCCGCTGCTGGCCAACACGCTGGGCACCAAGATCGACCTGCCGGTCATCATCGACGTGGCGCAATCGACCGGCACCGTGTCCAAGCTGTGCCAGGCGCCGCTGACCGAGTCGCAGGCCACCATCGACGTGACCTCGTCGGTGGCCAACATCTGCCTGGGACGCTTCCCCGGCATGTCGTCGGCGGTGGACAACGTGCAGGCCAATTTCCTGTCCATCACCAACAGCTGCCAGCCCAGTTCGTTCGCGGCGATCCAGCGCTACCAGATCCTGAACGTGCTCGGCATCCTGCCGCTGACCAGCAAGGTCACGCTGCCGATCTTCAACTCGACCGCGCCGGTCTCGGTGACGCTGACCGAGCCGCCGTCGCCCAACTCCACCGCCACCGTCAACGCCACCTCGATCAACCTGGGCGCGCTGGCCTCGAACCTGGCCGACGCCGTGGTCGGCGGCATCCTGGGCGACCTGGTCGGCACCGGCACGCCGCTGACGCCGGACCAGCGCCTGTCGCTGGCCACCACCCTGGTGGGCGGCGGCGGCAGCAACCCGGGTAAATCGATTTCGCAGGTGGTCAACGACATGCAGTGGTCCTCGACCGCGCTCAACCAGCTCGGCCAGCGCATGTCCACCGGCGGCCTGACCGGGGTGCTGGGCGGCACGCTGCAGCTGGTCGGCAACCTCCTCAATTCGTTGCTGCTGGCGCCGCTGAGCGACGTGACCTGCCTGTTGGCGATCACGCCGGATGCGATCCGCCAGTGCCGCGTCAACGCGGTCTCGTCGCTGGCGCTGAGCGGCGGCAACCAGGTGGGCGGCGTGCTGTCCATCGTGGTGACGCTGCTGCAGCCGCTGCTGGGCATGCTGTCGACCCTGCTGCAGCAATTGCTGGACATGCTTGGCCTGAGTGTCGGCCAGACCGATGTATCGCTGCTGTCGGTGGACTGCGGCAAGCCCCGCCTGGTGTATTGATGATGAAGCCCTTGATTTCCGCCCCTTCGCGGCCGGCCCGGTGGTCGCCATGACCCAGAAATTCTCGCGCGAGGAGTTCGACGTCTACGTCTGGGAGGGCACGTCCGACATCGCCAGCCGGGCCGAGCGCTGCCTGGCCGGCATGGACGTGTCGCTGGTGCGCGCCGACGCCGGCACCGCCTTTCCGCCGCCGCGCGATCCGTCGCGGCCCGCGGTGGCGCTGGTGTCGGTCTCGGTCATGGGCGACAACCGCTTCAGCGGCTACGACTGGCTGTCGGTGCAGGCGATGCCCGTCATCTGGGTGGCGTCCGAGGCCCGCGGCCGCGATCCGCGTTATTACCCGCCGGAATATTCCTATACGCTGCCGCTGGCCTTCACCACCACGGACCTGCGCAAGCTGCTGTTCGAGCTGCTGGGCACGCTCGACCAGCTCAACCGCGTCGCGCCGCGCCGCGAGCAGCCGCTGATCGCGGTGTCCGAGCCGATGCGGGCGCTGCTGGCCGAGGCCGACATGTTCGCCGACTGCCGCAGCAACGTGCTGATCCACGGCGAGACCGGCGTCGGCAAGGAGCGCATCGCGCGCCTGCTGCACGACCACGCCGCGTGGTCGGACGGGCCGTTCGTCGCGGTCAACTGCGGCGCCATCCCCGAGGGGCTGTTCGAGGCGCATTTCTTCGGCCACGCCAAGGGCGCCTTCACCGGCGCCGTGGGCGCGCACAAGGGCTATTTCGAGCAGGCCAGCGGCGGCACGCTGTTCCTGGATGAAATCGGCGACCTGCCGCTGTACCAGCAGGTCAAGCTGCTGCGCGTGCTGGAGCAGAGCGCCGTGACGCGGCTCGGGTCGACCGTCGAGGTGCCGGTCGATTTCCGCCTGGTGGCGGCGACCAACAAGGACCTGCGGGTGCTGGTGGGCCAGGACGAGTTCCGCGCCGACCTGTATTACCGGCTGGCCGTGATCGAGCTGCGCATTCCCAACCTGGAACAGCGCGGGCCCGAGGAAAAGGCGGCGATCTTCCGCGCCCTGCTCGAACGGCTGGGCGCCGAGGGCGAGCCGCCGGCCTGGCTGCTGGAGCGCGTGGCGCGGGCGCGCTACGCCGGCAACGTGCGCGAGCTGTCCAACGTGGCCGAGCGCGTGGCGATCGTGCGGCGCCAGTTCCAGGCCTGGGACCAGGCCCGCATCGAACGCATTTTCGACCAGTTGGCCGAGCCGCTCGGCGGGCCGCCGGCCTTGGCCGCGGCCGGCGCCAATACCCAATGCGAACCGCCCGTTTTTACCGACGCCGAACGCGCCGAGCGCGCCCGCATCCTGGCCGCGCTGGACGTCAATGGCTGGCGCCGGCAGGACACCGCCAATACCCTGGGCATCAGCCGCAAGGTGCTGTGGGAGAAGATGCGCAAGCTGCATCTGGGCGGCGGCCAGGGCGAAACCGCCGACGGCATCGTCGAAGCGTCGTGAGGCGCAATAGGGAATGTCCCTTGGCGCGCGACACTATCGCGCCGTGTTATTCACGCGCGTCAGCTTCAAACGGAATAAATTGCTATAGTTCCGCAACGATTTTTTTGGGGAAGGCATGAACGTCCACTTTATCCGTGCCGCCGCTCGCATGGCGCTGTTGGGTACGGCCCTGTCCGGTCTGGCCGCGTGCGCCAGCGCGCAACCCGAGCCCCCGCGCCCGACGGTGCAGCAGGTCGAGGACAAGCAAGCCGCCTCCACGCCGGTCACCCCGCCCGCGCCGGCGCCCGCCGCGCGCCCGTCCTCGACGGTGGCCGAGCTGCAGGCACTGATCCAGAACCGCCAGGTTTCCGAGCTGCGCACCACCTACAACGGCACCTACGGCGCCAGCCTGTTGTTCAAGCCGGACGACCTGACCTACTACGTGGCCCTGTTCCAGCAGAAGGACTTCTGGCGCGTCCTCAAGACCAAGTCGGACAAGCAGGCCGAAGCCACCTACCGCGCGTTCGCCGCGCAATCGGTGGAACTGGCCGACGTGGACATCCAGCGCATCAAGCTGCAGGCTGAATACACCCACGCCGAGAAGCTGCTGGCCAGTCGCAACGCCGAACTGAGCACGCTGCAGGCCGACCGCACCCTGCGCATGCAGCAGGAAGAGCAGGTCGCCGCGCGCCAGGAGCAATCGCGCCAGGAAGCCACCGCGCTGGCCGATCAGCAGAAGGACGTGCGTCAGCAACTGCGCGACCTGCAACGCCAGATCGACGCCTTGCAGGCGCAGCAGGCGCAGATCCAGTCGACGGCCGCGCCCAAGCGCGGCAAGTAAGCGCCAGGCGCAGCAAAAGCGGGCCCGCGGGCCCGCTTTTTGTTTGAGCCGGCGCTTTCTTGTATTCTGGCCGCTAGCCCCCATATCACTCCCATGGCTCTCAAAGTTTTCGACCTCCAGTGCGAGCACGGCCACATCTTCGAAGGCTGGTTCGGTTCGCACGAAGACTATGACGCGCAGCAGGCGCGTGGCCTGGTGTCGTGCCCGGTCTGCGGCTCGGCCAGCATCACCAAGCGCCTGTCGGCGCCGCGCCTGAACGTGGCGCACCTGCACGCGCCCGCCGCCTCGCCGGCGCCGTCGGCCGGCGCCACCGATGCCGAGAAGATGTCGGCCCTGCAGGCGGTGGTCATGCGCCAGGTGCGGGCCTTGCTGCGCAACACCGAAAACGTCGGCACGCGCTTCGCCGAGGAGGCGCGCCGCATCCACGAGGGCGACGCCGACGAGCGGCCCATCCGCGGCACCGCCACGCGCGAAGAGCGCGAGGCCCTGGCCGAGGACGGCATCGACGTCATGGCCGTGCCTGATTTCCTCGACGACGAGCGCCTGCAGTAGCCGCGTTCGCCAAAAAAAAAAGCGCCAGACCCCGAAGGGCTGGCGCTTTTTCGTACCTGCTGCCGGATCAGTTGTTGACGCGGCTGCGGTATTCGTTGGTACGCGTGTCGATTTCGATCTTGTCGCCGATGGCGCAGAACAGCGGCACGTTCAGTTCGTAGCCGGTGTTGATCTTGGCGGGCTTGGTCACCTTGCCCGACGTGTCGCCACGGACGGCCGGTTCGGTGTAGGTGATTTCGCGCACGAGCGTCGTGGGCAGTTCCACCGAGATGGCGCGGCCGTCGTAGAAGACCACTTCCACGGGCATCGCTTCTTCCAGGTAGTTCAGGGCGTCGCCCATGCTTTCGGCTTCGATTTCGTACTGGTTGTACTCTTCGTCCATGAAGACGTACATGGGGTCGCCGAAGTAGGAGTACGTGCACTCCTTGCGATCCAGCTGGACGACTTCGAACTTTTCGTCGGCCTTGTAGACCGATTCGCTGGCCGAGGCGGTCAAGAGGTTCTTGAACTTCAGCTTGACGACGGCGGCGTTACGGCCGGACTTGTTGTATTCGGCCTTCTGGACCACGAGGGGATCCTTGCCGACCATGACCACGTTGCCGACTCGCAATTCCTGAGCGGTTTTCATCGATAAAACTCCGGGGGGAAAGGGTGCACTCGCCGTGCTTGCAGAAAGCCGCAGCGGGTGAGGGCGCCAGGCAACGGGCCAGGCCCGCCATCTCGATCTCAACGCCATCTCAAGCCCGCGGGCCCGAAAAGGCCCGCTCGCTCGACTTTCATGCACACCCCGGGAGGCGTCATAGTTGAGGCGCCGAAAAACCCGCGCGACTCAGAAAACTCTCTATTCTAGCGTTTCTTGACCAACTCTGCGCAAAAATCGGCCAGATTTTCCGCCAGGTCGGGGCGCGCGGCCTGCGCCGCGTCCCATTCGCGCGCGGCTTGCGTCCAGGCCTGCCAGGCGGCCGGCGCCAGGGCGGCGCCGATCGCATCCGCCGCCGCGCCGGCGTCGGGCAGGTTCCAGGCGCGGATGGCGGCGGCCGCGGTTTCCGGGGCCGGATAGCGCGCCAGCCAGGCGTCCAGCTTCTCCAGGTGCACGTTCTCTTCCTGGGGGTAGATCTGCCAGACCAGCGGACGGGCCGCCCAGGCCGCGCGCACGAAGGAATCCTCGCCGCGCACCAGGTTCAGGTCGGCGCACCACAGCACGCGGTCGAAATCGGGTTGCGCCACGAACGGCAGGCGCGCCACCGCCGGACCGCCGGGCCGCGCGCAGGCCGCTTCCAGCCCGGGAGCGACGCCTTCCGGCGCCAGCAGCAGGGCGGGGCGGGTATCGGCCGCCAGGGCTTGCGCCAGGCCGTCGACCGGGGCGCTGGGATAGCAAAACAGGGACACGGTGCGGGCGCCGTGGCGCCGTTGCGACAGCAGGGGCTCGGCCACGCCCAGTCCCCGCAGGAACGCCGCCTGGGCCTCGGGATCGGCCTGGAAGGCGTCGCGCTCGGCCGTCAGGCCCGGTTCGCGCAGCAGGCCGCCGGTGGCGGGCGTGAAGCCGGGAAAGAAAAAGTGCTTCACCAGCCCGTCGGGCCGCTGCGACGGCAGGCCGTGGCAGCTTTCCACCCAGGCCTCGGCGCTCAGGTATTCCAGGTTGATCCAGGCTGGATGGCGCTGGCGCATGCTGTCCAGGAACGCCTCGGGCGGATCGCAGGCGAAGGCCTCGATCACCACGTCGCGGGCCGCCAGCGCCGCATCCGGCGTGTCGGTCCAGCGCACGATATCGATGTCCTGGAACGCCTGGCGCGCGGCGTTGGCATCGATGCCGGGCTGGATGCGCGCGAAGCTGGCCAAGTCGTCCACCCACAGGCGCACGTCCCAGCCGCGGCCGTGCGCCAGCCGGCGCGCCAGGCGCCAGCAGACGCCGATGTCGCCGTAGTTGTCGACCACGCGGCAGAAGATGTCTGCTTGCATCGACGCGCTCAGTGGAACTTGGCGGGCGCTGCCTCGGCGTCTTCGGGCAATTCGGCGTGCACCAGTTCGCCCAGGGGATTGGGGAAGTAGGGCGCGCCGCAGTCCTCGCAGTATTCCGGGGGCAGCACGCCGGGAATGCGGCGCACGTCGCTCACGCCGTATTCCTTGAGCAGCGCCGCGATCTCGTCGACCACGTCGGGCTGGCCTTCGTCGGCCGGCAGGTCTTCCTCGCGGCCATACAGCGGCCAGACGCAGCCGTAGTAGACGTCGTTGCTGTTGCGCGCGGTGAAGCTGACGCGGTATTCGTCGACCCGGCTTTCGCCGCAGCCCGCCACCACGGCGCGCAATTGGGAGGCCTCGAGGTTGACCGCGCCTTCGAGCCAGCTGATGGCGGCGCGCAGCGACAGCGGCCGCACGCGGCGGTCGGCCTCGCGGTTGCTGACGTAATAGGCGTCAGGCAGCAGGGCCTCGAAACCGCAGCCCGGCAGCAGGCCGGCCAGCGTCGGCTGGGCCTGCGCGGCCCATTGCGCCAGGCAGGCGTCGCGGCTGGCCTCGGCGTCGCCGATCTGCTCCTGCCAGCGGAACACGGGCGCGAATTCGGGCACCGCCACGGCCGCCACGATGTAGCGCGTGTCGGCCAGCATGTTGGCGGTCTCGACCTCGGCGTTCAGCGCCGGCTTGGTGGTCTCGGCGCCGAGCGCCTGCGAGCCCAGGCGCTGCAGCCATTGCCAGGTTTCGGAGAAGGTGCGCGGCATCTGGTCCACGCTCACCAGCATCGGCATCAGCGCGCTGCGGGCCTGGCTCGACAGCACGTGGCCATGCAGTTGCGCCAGCAGGGCCTGCTGGGCGCTGGCCGGCACGGGGCCGGTCGGGATGGCGTAGCGGGTCCAGGCCACGATGGGCGCGACGATCAGCAGGATGTCGTAGCGCACGCCGTTCTTTTCGATCTTCATCGATTCGGACAGCGTTTCGGCCTGTTCGATCAGGACTTCGTAGGCGCCCACGTCGCCCTGGGCGAGATGGTCCAGCGCGGCTTCCAGCGGGGCATCCTGGCCTGCCTTGAGCAGCTTCGGAATCGCTTCGCCAAGCTGATTCTCCCAGTACACGTCTTCGACGCGGCTGCCCGAGCGGTTGAGCGACTGGGCAAGCGTGATCAGGCGGGTGGCGTCGCGGGTCAAGCGGGGAGCGGATTGGCTGCGGGATCGGGCCATAACTTCGGAGGACGTCCAGTAAGTGTGTAACGACGTAGTTTAACGCCCGCCGCGGTCATGGGCGGCGACGTGCGCCGCCGCGCCGCCCGGCGTCCCGCCAGCGCGCGCGCCGGCCGTCCGTCCGCTACGGGATTGGTGCTCATCTGGCAACAGATCATCCCTTTTGAAGGGGTTTATTGCAGATTCGAAACGGCCGAAAATGGCTCCATCAAACTTGTTCTCTGGAGGCATCGCCATGCGCTGGCCTACGCTTTTCGTTTCCCACGGTTCTCCCATGCTGGCCGTCGAACCCGGCCTGACGGGCCCGGCCCTGGCCGCCTGGAGCCAGGCCCAGGGCCGCAAGCCGCGCGCCATTCTGTTGGTCTCGCCGCACTGGATGGGCCATGGCCTGGCCCTGTCCACCCGCGACCAGCAGGTCGCGTGGCATGACTTCGGCGGCTTCCCGCCCGAGCTCTACACGCTGCAATACGCCGCGCCCGGTTCGCCGGAACTGGCGGCGCGCACGCAGGCCCTGCTGGCCGAGGCCGGCATTGCCGCCGACCGCGATCCGCGCCGGCCGCTGGACCATGGCGCCTGGGTGCCGCTGCGCTACCTGTACCCCGAGGTCGACGTGCCCGTGGTGCAGCTGTCGCTGGACATGGGCCGCGATGCCGCCGGCCAGCTCGAACTGGGCCGCGCGCTGGCGCCGCTGCGCGACGAGGACGTCCTGATCATCGGCTCGGGATCGCTGACGCACAACCTGCGCGACGTGCGCATGCCGCAGAACGCGCCGGCCACGCCCTACGTGCCGGCGTTCCAGGACTGGTATGCGCGCCATCTGGCCGCGCACGACGTGCCGGCGCTGCTGGACTGGCAGGCCCGGGCGCCGGGCGCCCGCCAGGCCCATCCGCACGACGACCACCTGATGCCGCTGTACGTGGCGCTGGGCGCGGGCGGCGAGCAGGCCACGCGGCTGAACGATGAGGTCTCGTACGGCGCACTGGCGATGGATGCGTATGCGTTCAACTGACGCCTGTTGACGCTGCTCACCGCCGCCAACGTTTGGTTACCCCATGCGGTTCCAAACGCCGGAGCGCCTATGCATAATGGCTGCCGCCCGCATCGCGGGCGTTTCCTTGTGATGGACGTATGCCGGCGCCTGCCGGCCGGGAGTGTAGAGATCGTGAAAGCGCATATCGTGAAATCCGCGTGTCTGGCCCTCGTCGCCGCGACGCTGGCGGCATCGTCCGCCTGGGCCGAGGACGTCAAGGGATCCCGCGACCACCCGGCCCTGACCCGTTTCACGGGCGCCGAGATCCGGGCCTACGAGCACAAGGACTATGACGAGGCGCTGATGCCCGACCGGCCGATCACGCGGGAAGACGAGGCCAAGGGCCTGACGCTGGAAGGCAAGCTGACGCGCATCGCCTATCGCATCGACGGCAAGAAGTCGGCGCTGGAGGTCTATCGCAATTACCAGGGCGCGCTGCAGGCCGGCGGCTTCAAGACCCTGTTCGAATGCAAGGGCGACGAGCAGTGCGGCGGCGACTTCCAGTCGTTCGTCCTGAACAGCGGCAAGGTCAGCCAGCCGGGGCAGGGCGACGCGGCCTTCGGCGGCAAGTACTACGCGGTGCTGGCGAAGAAAGAGGCGCCCACGGGCGACATCTATGTGTTCCTGGATGTGATGGACGACAACTCCAACAACATCACGCCGGTGTTCCAGCAGGTGATCGAGACCAAGCCCATGCAGACCGGGCAGGTCAAGGTGCTGGACATGGCCGCCATGCAGAAATCGCTGGCCGAATCGGGCCGCGTCGCGGTCTACGGCGTCTACTTCGATACGGACAAGGCCGAGGTCAAGCCCGAATCGAAGGCCGCGCTCGACGAGATGGGCAAGCTGCTCAACGCCAACCCGAAGCTGAAGGTCTACGTGGTCGGCCACACCGACAACCAGGGCACGCTTGCCGGCAACCTGGACCTGTCGCAAAAGCGCGCCGACGCCGTGGTCAAGGCGCTGGAAGCGGGCTACAAGATCCCGGCCGCGCGCCTGTCGGCGCGGGGCGTGGCGTCGCTGGCGCCGGTGGCGGCCAACGACGCCGAGGCCGGCCGCGCCAAGAACCGCCGGGTCGAACTGGTCGCCCAATGACGCGGTGAGCCTGCCTAATCTTGAGGCGGCTCGGCGATGAAAAGGGCCCCCACGCCGCGCCTTCGGCTTGCTGCCCCCCGAGGGGGGGGCGTTTTCATCTTGAGGCGGCTCGGCGATGAAAAAGCCCCTGGAACCTCGCGGTTCCAGGGGCTTTGCCTTTGAGGCTCGCGCGTTACGCGGCCAGCAGCTGGCGCAGCACGAAGGGCAGGATGCCGCCGTGCTGGTAGTAGTCGACTTCGATCGGGGTGTCGATGCGCAGCAGCACCGTCACGTCCTGCTTCGAACCATCCTTGCGGGTGATCGTCAGCGTCACGTCCTGCATCGGCTTGATGCCGTTTTCCAGGCCCGAGATGTCGTAGGTTTCCTCGCCGGTGATGCCCAGCGACTGCACGCTGTCGTTGCCCTTGAACTGCAGCGGCAGCACGCCCATGCCCACCAGGTTGCTGCGGTGGATTCGCTCGAAGCTGCGCGTGATGACGGCCTTGACGCCCAGCAGCTGGGTGCCCTTGGCGGCCCAGTCGCGCGACGAGCCGGTGCCGTACTCTTCGCCGCCGAACACCACGGTGGGCGTACCGGCCGCCACGTACTGCATGGCCGCGTCGTAGATCGACATCTGTTCGCCGCTCGGCTGGAACAGGGTTTCGCCGCCCTCGAAGCGGCTGCCGTCCGGACGCGCCGGGATCATCAGGTTCTTGATGCGCACGTTGGCGAAGGTGCCGCGCATCATGATTTCATGGTTGCCGCGGCGCGAGCCGTAGCTGTTGAAATCGGCCTTCATGACGCCGTTTTCCTTGAGCCACTTGCCCGCGGGCGAGGTTTCCTTGATGGAACCGGCCGGCGAGATGTGGTCGGTGGTGACCGAGTCGCCGAACACGCCCAGCGCGCGGGCGTTCTTGACGGTCGGCATCGCGCCCGGCGTCATGCCGAAGCCTTCGAAGAACGGCGGCTCGGCGATGTAGGTGGAGTCGGGCCAGTTGTAGGTCTCGCCCGTGACGCCCTTGATGTTCTCCCACAGCTTGCCGGGGTTGCTCTTGACCTGGCCGTAGTTGGCCTCGAAGGCCTTCGGGTCCAGCGCGTACTTGAGCAGGGCCTCGACTTCCTCGGTGGTCGGCCAGATGTCGCCCAGCCAGATGTCGCCGTTCTTGCCGCGGCCGACCGGTTCGGTCATCAGGTCGCGCGTCACGGTGCCGGCCAGGGCGTAGGCCACCACCAGCGGCGGCGAGGCCAGGAAGTTGGCCTTGATGTTCGGGTGGATGCGCGCCTCGAAGTTGCGGTTGCCGGACAGCACCGCCGAGCACACCAGGTCATTGCTGGTGATGACGTCGTTCAGGTCGGGCGTCAGGTCGCCGGCGTTGCCGATGCAGGTGGTGCAGCCGTAGGCGGCCACGTCGAAGCCCAGCTTCTCCAGGTAGGGCAGCAGGCCCGTCTTGGTCAGGTATTCGGTGACCACGCGCGATCCGGGGGCCAGCGAGGTCTTGATGTGCTTGGGCACCTTCAGGCCGGCCTCGACGGCCTTCTTGGCCAGCAGGCCCGCCGCCAGCAGCACGCTGGGGTTGGAGGTGTTGGTGCACGAGGTGATGGCGGCGATCAGGATGTCGCCGTTCTTGACCTTGGTGCCGGTGCTGGTGGTGAAGGTCTGCTGCAGCTTCTCGGCCGGCTGGTTGAAGCCGTTCTCGGCGACCGGCTTGGAGAACAGGTCGATGAAGGTGCTCTTGACGTTGCCGATCTCGATGCGGTCCTGGGGGCGCTTGGGGCCGGCCAGCGACGGCGCGACGGTGGACAGGTCCAGCGTCAGCAGCTTGGTGAAGTTGATGTCCTTGGCGGCGGGCACGCCGAACATGTCCTGGGCCTTGAAGTAGGCCTCGAACGCGTCGATTTCGGCTTCGGTGCGGCCGGTGCCGCGGAAGTAGTCGATGGTGCGGCCGTCGACCGGGAAGAAGCCCATGGTGGCGCCGTACTCGGGCGCCATGTTGCCGATGGTGGCGCGTTCGGCCACGGACAGGCTGGCCGTGCCCTCGCCACAGAATTCGACGAACTTGCCGACCACTTTTTCACGGCGCAGCATTTCGGTGATGGTCAGCACCAGGTCGGTGGCGGTGACGCCGCCGCGCAGCTTGCCCTTGAGCTCCACGCCGACCACGTCGGGGGTCAGGAAGTACACCGGCTGGCCCAGCATGCCGGCCTCGGCCTCGATGCCGCCCACGCCCCAGCCGACCACGCCGATGCCGTTGATCATGGTGGTGTGGCTGTCGGTGCCCACCAGCGAGTCGGGGTAGTAGACGTTGTTCTTCTTGTCCTGGTGCACGCCGCGCGCCAGGTATTCCAGGTTCACCTGGTGGACGATGCCGAAGCCCGGGGGCACCACGCCGAAGGTGTCGAAGGCCTGCATGCCCCATTTCATGAACTGGTAGCGCTCCTGGTTGCGCTTGAATTCCAGCTTCATGTTCAGGTCGAGGGCGTTCTTGGTGCCGAAGTAGTCGATCATGACCGAGTGGTCCACCACCAGGTCGACCGGCACCAGCGGCTCGATGCTCTTGGGGCTCTTGCCCATCTTGTCGGCGACCGAGCGCATGGCGGCGATGTCGGCCAGCAGCGGCACGCCGGTGAAGTCCTGCAGCACCACGCGGGCCACCACGAACGGGATTTCATCCTCGCGCTTGGCGTTGGCCTGCCAGTTGGCGAGCTGGCGCACGTGTTCCTCGGTGACCTTCTTGCCGTCGCAGTTGCGCAGCACGGATTCCAGCACGATGCGGATGGAGACCGGCAGCCGCTGCACATCGATGCCCAGGGACTTGCCCAGCGCCGGCAGCGAATAGTACTGACAGGACTTGTTGCCGATCTTGAAATTCTTGAGTGTGTCGAGGGTGTTGTGCGGCATGATGGACTCCGTGGTTTTGCCCGCGTAAAGCCGGCATTTTCAGGCGTTTCGGCGCGTTTGTCATTCCGGGCGACAGCGGCGCGATTGGCTGTATGTCTTATATCTTATATAAGACCTGGGCGACGCGTCAAAGTTCCGGCCCGCGCCCGGGGGCGGGTTGCGTGGCGGCGCCGCCACCCCGTACTGTGGAGCAGGCGTGCCGTCCCTGCAAGTCCCCTTTTTTTAACAAAAAAGTCCTACAGGCGCGTGGCGTCGCCGCTCAGCCCAGCAGCGCCGGCAGTTCCGCCACCGCGAAGTCCAGGAACCGGCGCAGGGCCAGCGGCGCGCCGCGGCGGGCGGGCATCACCGCGTAGATGCGGGCCGGCGCCGCCTGCCAGCCGGGCAGCATGTGGACCAGATCGCCCTTGGCCAGGGCGCCGGCGCACAGGTAGTGGGGCAGCAGCGCCACGCCCAGGCCGGCGCGGGCCATTTCCCGCAGCGCCGCCAGGTTGCTGCTCAGGCAGCGCGGCAGGTACTCGACCGACTCGGTTTCGCCGGCCGGCCCGGTGAAGTGCCAGCTCTGCGGGCTGTCCTGGGTGGCATGGGCCAGCAGCGGCAGGGCGTTCAGCTCGCGCGGATGGCGCGCCGCCGCCTGCGCCAGGGCCGGGGTGCCCACCAGGATCAGCGGCACCGGCGCCAGTTCGCGCGCCACCAGGCGGGAATCGGTCAGCGAAGCGCCCTGGGCGCGGAAGGCCAGGTCATAGCCTTCGCCCACCAGGTCGATGATCTGGTCGCGGGTGTCCAGCAGCACCCGCACGCCGGGGTGCTTCAGGCAGAAGCGCGCCACCAGTTCGCCCAGCAGCGTCACCGCCAGCGCCGATGGCGCCGTCATGCGCAGCAGGCCGCTGGGCGTGTCGCCCATGGCCGCCGCCAGGTCGAAGGCGCTGCGGGCCTCGCGCGCCATGGCCAGCGCGTGCACGTAGATCTGCTCGCCCATGGGCGTGAGCGAGACCCGCCGGGTGTTGCGCTGGAGCAACCGCAGGCCCAGGCGCGCCTCCAGTTCGGCCACCCGCCGGCTCAACTTGGAGCGCTGCATGTTCAGCACCCGGGCGGCGGCGGAAAAGCCGCCTTTCTCCACCACCTCGCTAAAGAGCAGCAGGTCGTCGAGATGATGGAGATAGGTGTGCATGGGGTTTACGCGAGTGATTGTCCTACTTAACAGGACAATTATTCCTGAAATTGGCCTCTACTGTGCCGGCGGCAGAACCCATAAGCTCTGCGCCACGTAAAAACCTGGCAGCACATCCTTGACCATCCGTCTCAGTCCCCCCGTCGCGCGGCCCTTCGAACCGGTCGGCGACGCCTGTTCCATCCGGCAGTTCCGCCACACCGATTTTCCCCTGGGCATGTCGCCCCTCGTGCTGGTCGACCATTTCGTCATGACCGGGCCGACGTTCGCGCCCCATCCCCACGCCGGCATGTCGGCCGTGACGCTGCTGCTGGAAGACAGCCGCGGCGTCATGCGCAGCCGCGACAGCGTCCACAACGACCACGAGATCCGCGCGGGCGACTTGCACTGGACGCTGGCGGGGCGCGGCATCGTGCATACCCAGCAGCCGGTGGGCGAGGCGCGGCTGAATGGCCTGCAACTGTTCGTGAACCTGCCGGAGCGGCTCAAGACGCTGCCGCCGGCGACGTCGCTGCTGCGCGCCTGGGAAATGCCGGTGGTGCAAGGCGATGCCGGCCGGGTGCGGGTGGCCTCGGGCCATTTCGACGGCTGGGACGCGCCGCTGGAAACGCCCGAGCCGCTGCTGATCCTGGACGGCTGGCTGCGTCCGGGCGCGTCGCGCCTGGTGCCGCTGCCGGCGGGCTGGAACGCCTGGCTGTACGCGGTGCAGGGGGAGCTGGGCGCGCGGGCGCGCCATCAGACCACGCCGCCGCGGGCGGCGCCGGACGCGGTCCCGGCCGAACCGTCGCCGGTGGCGGCGTTCCGGCCGCCGGGGCGCACGCGGGTCGCCAGCACGCGGGTCGCCGACCCGGACTTCGCCGTCCTGCCGGCGGGGGCGGCGCTGGCCGCCTCGGCCGACAGCGAGGGCCTGTTGCAGGTGATCGCGGCCGGCGCGCCGGTCCATTTCATCCTGGTGGCCGGCCCCGCCATCGACGAGCCGGTGATCCAGCGCGGCCCGTTCGTGATGGCGGACGCGCGCGCCCTGACGCAGGCCATGGCGGCCTACGAAGCCGGGGAATTCGGGCAGTTGCGCCAGGAAAGCGGCGTTCCCGGGTAAGGCCGCGGGCCGGCGGCGGCCGGCCGGGCCTCGTTGTTCCGTAGCAACGGAAACAGAATTCTATATAGGGGACGGAATGAGAATGATTCCGTTTTATTTAGAATCTGTACCGCACGATCTCAATACCCCTTGGAGAACGGGCTCGACAAGGCCGGGATGACCGGCTCTGCGGCAGTTCGAGTGGCAAGCCGTTACCCGCGCGTGACCCCATCGGGATTTTTGCGATTTTCCGCTTCTCGCGAAGCGCCCGCCTACAGACTCCCGATATGAAATTACGAACCCTCGCGTGCGTGGTCGCGGCCCTGCCGTACACCGTCATCGTCCACGCCCAATCCGCCACGCCTACCGACGGCTCCGTCGTCTCGATGGACGCGATCAAGGTCGAGGCCAGCGCCGACGCCTCGGCCGGCGGCCTGGCCCAGCCCTATGCCGGCGGCCAGGTGGCCCGTGGCGGCCGGGTGGGGCTGCTGGGCACGCAAGACATCATGAGCACGCCGTTCAGCATCACCAGCTATACCAACGAGCTGATCCAGGACCGGCAGGCGCGCAGCGTCGGCGACGTGCTGCAGAACGATCCGGGCGTGCGCGTGGCGCGCGGTTTCGGCAATTTCCAGGAGTCGTACTTCATCCGCGGCTTCATCCTGAGCTCGGATGACGTGGCCTACAACGGCCTGTACAGCCTGCTGCCGCGCCAGTACATCGCCACCGAACTGTTCGAGCGCGTCGAAGTGCTGCGCGGCGCGTCGACCTTCCTGACGGGCGCCTCGCCCGGCGGCGACGGCATCGGCGGCACCGTCAACCTGGTGCCCAAGCGCGCCCCGAACGATCCGCTCACGCGCTTCACCACCGGCTTCTCCAGCGGCGGCCAGTTCTCGGTATCCACCGACATCGCGCGCCGCTTCGGCCCCGGCGACAGCACCGGCATCCGCCTGAACGTGGCCAATCGCAGCGGCGACACCGCCATCGACGACGAACACTCTCGCACCAGCCTGGTGTCGCTGGGCCTGGATTGGCGCTCGGCCGATACGCGCCTGTCGGCCGACATCGGCTGGCAGGAAAACAAGCTCAAGCGCGCCCGTCCGAACGTGACGCTGCGCGGCGTGACCAGCGTGCCGGACGCGCCGGACGCCAGCTCCAACTTCGCCCAGCCCTGGTCGTACTCGAACGAGCGCGACGTGTTCGGCACCCTGCGCGCCGAGCATGACTTCAGCGACAAGCTGACCGGCTGGGCCGCCTTCGGCATGCGCCGCAGCGACGAAGCCAACTCGCTCGCCAACGTCACCGTGACCAACGGCAGCACCGGCGACGGCAACTTCTACCGCTTCGACAATACCCGCAAGGACAGCGTCAACACCGGCGAACTGGGCCTGCGCGCCAAGGTGCGCACCGGCCCGGTCGGCCACGAGTTCGTCGCGTCCGCGTCCTTCTTCGATCTCAAGAAGAAGAACGCGTATGTCATGGACTACCTGAACACGTTCCAGACCAACCTCTACAACCCGACCACCTACAGCCGGCCCGCCTTCAGCGCCGGCGCGCTGGTGGGCAACGACCTGGACGATCCGGCGCTGCAGGGCCGCACCCGCCTGAGCAGCTATGCGCTGGGCGACACGATGTCGTTCCTGGACGACAAGGTGCTGCTGACGCTGGGCATCCGCCACCAGCGCCTGTCCTCGCGCAGCTACGCCTACAACACCGGCACGGAAAACGGCGCCTATGACGCCAGCCGCAATTCGCCCGCCGCCGGCATCGTCTTCAAGGTGACGCCGAGCGTGTCGCTGTATGCCAACTACATCGAGGCCCTGGTCGCGGGCGATACCGCGCCGCTCAACGCCAACGGCAAACCCGTGCCCAACGGCGGCGAAAGCCTGCAGCCGTACGTGTCCAAGCAGAAGGAAGTCGGCGTCAAGTACGACGGCGGCGGCCTGGGCGCGGGCCTGGCGCTGTTCTCCACCGACAAGCCGCGCGCGGCCTACGACGCGTCCAATCGGTTCACCGCCTCCGGCAAGGACCGCCACCAGGGCATCGAGCTGACCGTGTTCGGCGAGCCGATCGACCGCGTGCGCGTGCTGGGCGGCCTGACCTTCCTGGACGCCAAGCAGCGTTCCACCGGCAATACCGCCATCGACGGCAACCGCGTGATCGGCGTGCCGCGCTTCCAGGCCAACCTGGGCGCGGAATGGGACATCCCCGGCGTGCAGGGCCTGGCCGTGGACGGCCGCGTGGTCTACACCGGCGCGTCCTACGCGGATGACGCCAACACCCTCAAGGTGCCCGGCTGGACCCGCTTCGATGCCGGCCTGCGCTACATGATGGACGTGGACGGCCACGTGGTGACGCTGCGCGCCCGCGTCGAGAACATCGCCAACCGCAACTACTGGGCATCGGTGGGCGGCTACCCCGGCAACGGCTATCTGGTGCTGGGCGGCCCGCGCACCTTCTCGCTGAGCGCCAGCATGGACTTCTGATCGCGGCTGTCCGCCTTCGGGCGGACGTCACGCAGGCCAGGAAAAGCAACGCCCCGCCGGCGAGCTAGGTCATCAACCAGCCGCCCGCCACGTCCAGCACCTGCCCGGTCACGAACCGGGCCTGGTCCGAGGCGAAGAACAGGCAGGCGTCGGCCACTTCCTCGGGCGTGCCGAGCCGGCGCAGCGCGGTGACGTCGGCCACGGCGTCGTTGATCTCCTTGGGCACGCTTTTCAGCAGCGGGGTGCTGATGCGCCCCGGCGCCAGGCCGTTGACGGTGACGTCGTGCTCGCCCAGTTCCGCGGCCCAGTGCCGCGTCAGGCCCAGCAGGGCGGCCTTGGTGGCGGCGTAGTGCGCGGCGACGATGTCGCAATAGGCCTTGCCCGCCACCGACGACATGTTGATCACGCGCCCCTGGCGCTGGCGCACCATGTGCGGCGTGGCCAGGTGGGTCATGTAGAACACGCTGTTCAGGTTGACCGCCACCACCTTGTCCCATTCGCCCGGCGTCATCTCCCACACCTTCAACGCGCGGCCGTCGGTCTTGGGCGAGATGCCGACGTTGTTGACCAGGATGGTGGCCGGGCCGAGGTCGCGGGTGATGCGGTCGTAGGCGGCCTGGCACTGGTCGAAATGCGAGACG
Source organism: Achromobacter sp. 2789STDY5608615 (assembly GCF_001298995.1). Classification (NCBI taxonomy): domain Bacteria; kingdom Pseudomonadati; phylum Pseudomonadota; class Betaproteobacteria; order Burkholderiales; family Alcaligenaceae; genus Achromobacter; species Achromobacter sp. 2789STDY5608615. Next base: position 73,674 of record NZ_CYTY01000002.1, on the reverse strand, counting down.
TCGGCGTGCACGAAGGTCACGGCATGGCCGCGCTTTTTCAGTTCCTGCTCGTAGGCCTGGCCGCCCTGCGAATTGAAGTCGATCAGCCCGACCTTGCCGCCTTCGGCCAGGAAGCCCTCGACGATGGCCGAACCGATGCCGCCGACCGCGCCGGTGACGATGATGACCTGATCCTGGAAGCGCGCGCTCATGCCCGCACCTTCAACATGATCTTGCCGATGTGCCGGCTGCTTTCCATCAGCGCGTGGGCCTGGGCCGCTTCCTCCAGCGGGAACACCTGGTGGATCAGCGGCAGGCAGCGCCCCTGTTCCATCAGCGGCAGCACCTTGTCGGCCAGCGCCTGGGCGATGGCGCCCTTGTCGTCGTCGGAGCGCGGCCGCAGGGTGGAGCCGGTGAACGACAGCCGTTTGGTCATGATGGGCAGGGCGTCGATCTCGGCCTTGCTGCCTTCCAGGAAGGCGATCTGCACCAGCCGGCCATTCACCGCCAGCAGGCGGATGTTCTTGTTGATGTAGGCGCCGCCGACCATGTCGAGGATCACGTCCACGCCCTGGCCGCCGGTGGCCTGGTGGACCGCCGCCTCGAAGTCGGTGTCGCGGTAGATCAGCGCGTGCTGCGCGCCGGCCTTCAGGCAGGCCTCGGCTTTTTCCTGGTTGCCCACCGTGGTCCAGACCTCGGCGCCAAAGGCGCGCGCCAGCTGGATCGCGGTCAGGCCGATGCCGCTGGAGCCGCCGTGCACCAGGAACTTCTCGCCGGCCGCGAGGCGGGCGCGCTCGAACACGTTGGTCCAGACGGTGAAGTAGTTCTCCGGGATGGCGGCGGCGGACAGCAGGTCCAGGCCGCGCGGCACCGGCAGGCAGTGGCGCTCGTCGGCCAGGCAGTACTGCGCGTAGCCGCCGCCGGGCGTCAGCGCGCAGACCCGGTCGCCGACCTGCCAGCGCGTGGCGTCGGGACCGACGGCGACGATGGTGCCCGCGACCTCCAGTCCCAGGTAGGGCGAGGCGCCGGGCGGCGGCGGATACGAGCCGGAGCGTTGCAGCACGTCGGGTCGGTTGACGCCGGCGTAGGCGACCTCGATCAACACCTGGCGGCCGGCGGGCGCGGCCATCTCGCGTTCGGCCAGGCGCAGGCAATCGGGCGCGCCGCCCGTGCCGTGGTCGATGAATGTGCAGCGTAGAGACATGAATGCGGTCCTTCGGATTTCAGTGGCCCAGATAGGCCTTCTTGACATGGGGATCGGCCAGCAGCTCGGCGCCGGTGCCGGTGCGCACGATGGCGCCGTTCTCCAGCACGTAGCCGCGGTCGGCCAGGCGCAGCGTGCGGAACACGTTCTGCTCCACCAGCAGCACCGTGACGCCGTGTGACGTGACGTCGCGGATGATGTCGAACATCTGCTGCACCAGCAGCGGCGACAGGCCCAGCGAGGGCTCGTCGAACACCAGCAGCTTGGGGTCGGCCATCATGCCGCGCGCGATCGCCACCATCTGCTGCTCGCCGCCGGACAGCGAGCCGGCGTACTGCGCCAGGCGTTCGCGCACCCGCGGGAAGATCTGCAGCACTTCCTCCAGCTTGCGCTGCACGATGGGGCGGGCGGCGCGCTTGTACGAGCCCATCAGCAGGTTGTCGCGCACCGTGAAATGCGGAAACAGCTGGCGGCCTTCGGGAATCATGGTGATCCCGGCGTCGACGATGTCGTAGGGCGTGCGGTTGGTCAGGTCGCGGCCCTCGAACTCGACCCTTCCGGTGGTGGCGGCGACCACGCCGCACAGCGTCTTCAGGGTGGTGGTCTTGCCGGCGCCGTTGGCGCCGATCAGCGTCACGATCTCGCCGGCCCTGACCTCGAAGTTCAGGCCGTTGAGCACCTGGCTCTTGCCGTAGCCCGACGACAGATCCGAAACCTTAAGCATCCTGGTACTCCTTGCCCAAATAGGCTTCGATGACGGCGGGGTTCTCGACCACGTCCTTGGGGGCGCCGCTCACCAGCACCGCGCCTTCGTTCAGCACGATGATGCGGTCCGACAGCGCCATGGTGGCCTGCATCATGTGCTCGATCAGCAGCACCGACACGCCCGAATCGCGGATGCGGCGGATCATCTTGATCGACTTCTCGATGTCGGTGGGGTTCAGCCCCGCCATCACCTCGTCCAGCAGCAGGATGCGCGGCCGGATCGCCAGGGCGCGGGCGATCTCCAGCCGCTTCATGCCGCCCACCGTCAGGCTGCGGGCCTCGGTGTTCAGGTACTTGAGCAGGTCGGTTTCCTCGGCCACCTTGAGCGCGATCTGCTCGGCCTCCTCGCGGTCGGCGGTGCGGATGAAGGCGCCCAGCATGATGTTCTCCAATACCGTCAGGCCGGTGAACGGCTTGGCGATCTGGAAGGTGCGGCCCAGCCCCTGGTGCGCGAACTCGTCCGGCGTGTTGCACGAGACCCAGTTGCCCTTGGCATCGACCATCGACACCGCGCCCTTGTCGGGCGACAGGAAGCCGGACAGCAGGTTGAACACCGTGGTCTTGCCGGCGCCGTTGGGGCCGATCATGCCCAGGATCTCGTGCTGGTTCAGCGTCAGCGAGACGTCGTTGGTGGCGCGCAGGCCGCCGAAGCTCTTGAACAGGTTCTCGGCCTTGAGCACCGGCTGCTCGCGCCGCGCCGCGTCGGTCGGACGGGCCGGTTCGACCCGCTGGCGCCGGGCGCGCGGCGTGCCCAGGTAGGGCAGGCGCGCCAGGGCGCGCTCGATGGCCGGACCGAAGGCGCCGGCCAGGCCGCGCGGAATGGTCAGCACCACCGCCACCAGGATCAGGCCGTAGATCAGCCCGTGCATGCCGTTGCCCACGCTGGACAGCCAGCCGCGCGCCAGCTCGGCGATCGGCAGCACCAGGAAGGTGCCGGCGATGGGGCCGGCCACCGTGCCCAGGCCGCCGATCAGCGCGAACATCGCCACCTGGATCGACAGCTCCAGCGAGAAGGCCGAGCTGGGATCGACGAAGGTCAGGTAAGTGATGTGGAAGGTGCCGATCACGCTGGTCAGCATGGCCGACACCACCGCGGCGATGATCTTGACGCGCACCGTGTGGATGCCCACCGCCAGCGCCGCGTCCTCGCGCTCGCGGATGGCGATCAGGTAATGGCCGATGCGCGACTTGCGGATGTACCACGAGACCCAGGTCACCAGCAGGAACAGGCCGAAGGCGATGATCACGTAGTTGATCTTCTCGCGGAACACGATCCAGGCCCAGCCGATGTTCAGCGGCAGGCTGATGCCGCTGGAGCCGCCGGTCCAGCTTTCCTCGTGGATCACCAGCAGCCGCACCACTTCCAGGATGGCGATGGTGGCCAGCGCGAAGAACGGACCGCGCAGCCGCAGCGTGGGATAGCTGATGATGATGGCCACGACGGCCGAGATGGCCGCGCCCGCCAGCATGCCGAACCACGGCGAGATGCCGAAGTTCTGCGTCAGCAGGGTGGCGGTGTAGCCGCCGATGCCGTAGAACACCGCGTGGCCCAGCGACAGCTGGCCGGCGTAGCCGCCGACGATGTTCCACGCCACCGACAGCGCGGAGAAGACGAACAGCAGGACGAACAGGTTGGTCCAGAAAGGCGTGCCCGTGACGACGGGCACGATGAACATGACGATCAGCAGAATCAGGCTGACGTAGGCTTTGGGGCTTCGAAAGTCGGGAAACACGTCTCGCTCCTTGTGGCTCTGATCACTCTGTGCCGACGCCGAACAGGCCGGTCGGACGCAGGACAAGGATCAAGAGGAAGATCCCGAAATAGACGACCTCTTTGAGGTCGGGGGCGATGTAGTAGCCGGCCAGCGTATCGACGATGCCGATGATCATGGACCCGGCCACCGCGCCGTACAGGCTGCCCAGGCCGCCCAGCACCACGATCACGAAGGCGGTCAGCACGAAGTACGTGCCCACCGTCGGGAACACCGGATACTGCGGCGCCAGGAGGCCCGCGGCGATGCCGACGAAGGCGGTGCCCAGGCCGAAGGCGATGGCGTAGACGTTGTTGACGTTCACGCCCATGAGCGTCGCGGCGTAGCGGTGCTGCGCCACCGCCCGCAGCGCGCGGCCCAGGTAGGTGCGGTGCATGAACAGGTGCAGCAGCACGGCCAGGCTCAGGCCGACCACGAAGGTCACCAGCTGGCCGGTGACCATGGAGTAGTTGCCGACATCGATGGCGCTGGTGCCCAGTTGCACCGGGGCGCGGAACACGTTGGCGCCGAAGATCACCAGCGCCAGGTTCAGCAGGATGGTGGACACGCCCACCGTGGCGAAGATCTGGATGTGCTGGTCGGCGTTGAGCAGCGGCTGGATGATGCCTTTCTGCGTCAGCGCGCCCAGCGCGAACAGGATGACCGCCACCGGCACCAGGCCGATGTACGGATGCACGCCGAACTGCGCCGCGATCAGATAGACCAGGTACATGCCGATCATCAGGAATTCGCCGTGCGCGAAGTTGACGACGCGGACCACGCCGAAGATCAGCGTCAGCCCCAGGCTGATGATGGTGTAGGCGCCGCCCAGCAACAGGCCATTGATGACCAGTTGAATGAAGATATCCATGGTGCAACCTCTTGGAACGGGGTGCGCCCCGGCGCCGCGGCGTGGCCGACGGAACCGGGGCCCGCGGGCCCCAGTGAAACGCCGGACGCCCCCGAGCGTCCGGTTTGCTGGCTTGCCGTGCCGGGCCTGCCGGAAGGCGGCCCCGGCGTTCTATTTATTGAAGACGGGCTTGCCCAGCGCGAGGTTGTCCGGCGCGATGGTGACCAGCTTGCCGTCCTGCCACTGCATCACGTAGAAGGTCGAGGCGTTGTTCTGGCCATCCTCGCCGAAGTCGAAGGCCCAGCCGTTGGCGGTCTGGCCGGCGGGCTTCTTGTACGCCAGCACGGCCGCGCGGATCTTGTCCTTGTCGGTCGACTTGGCGTTGGCGATGGCTTCGAAGAAGGCCTTGGCGCCGACGTAGTTGGTCAGGCTGTGGCCGGACTGCGGGTCGCTCTTGTAGGTGGCCTTGTAGGCTTCCAGGAACTTGTCCAGGCCCGGCGCGCCGGCCGGGTTGATGGACGATTGCGGGAAGTCCAGGTCGAACACGCCATTCATGTCGGCGCCCACGGCCTTGGCGGTGTCGGCCAGCGAGTAGCCGCCGCCGGCGCCGATCACCACCTTGGGCTTGAAGCCGGCCGCGCGCGCCTGGCTGAAGTACAGGATGGCGTCGTTCTGGTAGGCGGTCTGCAGCACCACGTCGACCTTGGCGCCCTTCAGGCGCAGGATCAGCGAGGACAGGTCGACCGTCTTGGCCGAGTACGGCAGCACCTCGGCCACGGTGTAGCCGAGTTCCTGGGCGCGCTTTTTCTCGGTGGCGGCCACGTCGGTGCCGTAGGGGCCGTCCTCGTGGATGATGCCGATGCGCACTTCCTTCGGGTTCAGGCCCATGCCCGGCCCGATGATGTCGTGCAGCGCGTTGACCACCGAGACGCCGTACAGCGCGGTGTTGGGGTTGCTGCGGAACAGGTATTTGTAGCCGCGCGTGGTGATCTTGTGGGCGGTGGCGCCCAGCTCGAAGTAGGGCACGCCGGCCAGCTCGGTCACGGGCGAGGCCGCGTACGAGATGCCCGAGGCGTAGCTGCCGAACACCCCGACCACGTTGGACGAGATCAGGCGCTTGGTTTCGGATACCGCCTGGGTCGGGTCGACCGCGTCGGCCTTGATGATCTGGATCTTCTCGCCGTTGATGCCCCCGGCGGCGTTGATCTCGTTGACGGCCAGCTCCAGGCCGCGATAGCTCTCTTGTCCCAGCAGCGCCAGGGCGCCGCTGAACGGGAAGAGGGCGCCCACCTTCATGTCGGCCGCCGCGGCGCCGCTGGCCATGGCGCCGCACAGGCCCAGCGCGATGGCGAATTTGTTGATCTTGAACACTGTCTACGCTCCTTTGTGGGTATGGGGTGCGGACTGTTGTCTGAATCGTCCGTCTGTTTTTGAATATATGATATATGCGCCGGCGGGGTGTGGGAACCTCGTCCTGGATTCTAGTGCCGGACTTGTCCGGCTGAATCGGGGATTTCCCTCAAGCCGCATGAATAAAGCGTTTGCGGGCAGTTTTCCTCTGCGGAGCAGGTCAAATTCCGCTGTCCGGACCCGGTTTCACGGACCCGTTCATGGCTGCTTGCCTGGCAAGAAAGTTCCCCTTTAAATCATATATCCTATATGATCAAAAGGCGTTTGAGCACAAGAATCCAGGAGACAGAAGCATGTTCGAGGAAGTGGATTTCGCCGGAAAAAAGGTACTCATCACCGCCGGCGCCGATGGGCTGGGCCTGGAAATGGCCCAGGTGTTCCACCGGGCCGGGGCGTCGGTGCTGGTGTGCGATGTCAACCGCGAGCGGCTGGCGGCCTTGCCGGCCGAGCTGCCGGGCGTGCGCGCCGTCCATGCCGACGTGTCGGATGAGGCCAGCGTGGCGGCCCTGTTCGACGCCGTGCGCCAGCAGCTGGGCGGCCTGGACATCCTGGTCAACAACGCCGGCGTGGCCGGCCCCACCGGCTTCGTCGAGACGCTGTCCAAGGCCGATTGGGACCGCACCCTGGCCGTCAACATCACGGGCCAGTTCCTGTGCGCGCGCCAGGCCATCCCGCTGCTCAAGCAGTCGCGCGCCGGCGTCATGATCAACCTGTCGTCGGCCGCGGGCCACCTGGGCTTTGCCGGGCGCTCGGTCTATTCGGCCTCGAAGTGGGCGGTGATCGGCTTCACCAAGTCGCTGGCGATCGAGCTGGGCGGCCACGGCATCCGCGTCAACGCCATCCTGCCGGGCGCGGTCGAAGGGCCGCGCATCCGCGCCGTGATCGACGCCAAGGCCAGGACGCTGGACAAGCCGGTCGAGGAAATCGCCGCGCTCTACGAGAACCAGGCGGCGCTGGGCCGCATGGTCACCGCGCGCGACATCGCCAACATGGTGCTGTTCAACGCCAGCGAGGCCGCCCGCAGCGTCACGGGGCAGGCCATCGTGGTGGACGGCTTCACGCAGAAGCTCTACTGATGGCGGCCGATCCGCAGCGGCGCCACGCCGCCATCATCGGCACCGGCCTGATCGGCCAGGCCTGGGCCATCGTGTTCGCGCGCCAGGGCTGGCAGGTGCGGCTGTACGACGTCAACGCCGCCATGCTGGCCGAGGCCGGCGCGCTGATCCGGCGCCAGCTGGATGCATTGCAGGCGCACGGCCTGTTGCGCGACGCGGCCGCCGCGGCCGGCCGCATCCAGGCCGCCGCCAGCCTGCAGGAGGCGCTGGCGGGCGCCCGCTACATCCAGGAGAACTCGCCCGAGCGGCTGGATCTGAAGCGCGACCTGTTCGCGCAACTGGACGCGGCGGCCGACCCCGACGCCATCATCGGCAGTTCCACGTCCAGCATCCCCGCCAGCGAATTCACCGAAGGCCTGCCCGGCCGGGCGCGCTGCCTGGTGGCGCATCCGGTCAATCCGCCGTACCTGATCCCGGTGGTGGAGCTGTGCCCGGCGCCCTGGACCAGCGAGGCCGCCATGCAGGCGGCGCGCGACATCATGCTGGATATCGGCCAGAAGCCGGTGACGATGCGGCGCGAGATCGAGGGCTTCATCCTCAACCGGCTGCAGGGCGCGCTGCTGCACGAGGCTTTCCGCCTGGCCGCCGCCGGCATCGCCAGCGCCGAGGACATCGACACCACCGTCAAGGACGGCCTGGGCCTGCGCTGGTCGTTCATGGGGCCGTTCGAGACCATCGACCTGAACGCGCCTGGCGGCCTTGCCGACTACTGCGCGCGCTACGGCGGGCTGTACCAATCCATCGGCGCCACCCAGGCCGACAGCGTGCCCTGGGACGGCGCGCTGGTCGAGGCCCTGGCGGCCGAACGGCGCGGCCTGCTGCCCGCCGACGACCTGACGGCGCGCCGCTACTGGCGCGACGAACAACTGATGCGCCTGATGCGCCACAAGCAACAGCAAGACAACGGAGACGGAAATGGCTAAGCCGAAACAGAAAGTCGTGATCACCTGCGCCGTGACGGGCGCCATCCACACGCCCAGCATGTCGCCGCACCTGCCGGTGACGGCCGACGAGATCGCCGAGGCCGCCATCGGCGCGGCCCGCGCCGGCGCCGCCGTGCTGCACCTGCACGCGCGCGACCCGGAAACCGGCAAGCCGTCGCAGGACCCGGCGCTGTTCGAGCCGTTCCTCAAGCGCATCAAGGCCGAGACCGACGCCATCATCAACATCACCACCGGCGGCAGCCCGCACATGACGGTGCAGGAGCGCATGCGGCCGGCCACCACCTTCAAGCCGGAGCTGGCGTCGCTGAACATGGGTTCGATGAACTTCGGCCTGTTCCCGATGCTGGGTCGCTTCCAGGACTTCAAGCACGAGTGGGAGCGCGAGCACCTGGAGAACAGCCGCTCGCTGATCTTCCGCAACACCTACCAGGACATCGAGTCGATCCTGGAGCTGGGCAACGCCAACGGCACCCGCTTCGAGTTCGAGTGCTACGACATCAGCCACCTGTACAACCTGGCGCACTTCGTCGACCGCGGCCTGGTGAAGTCGCCGCCATTCATCCAGTCGGTGTTCGGCATCCTGGGCGGCATCGGCCCGCACCCCGAAGACCTGATGCACATGAAGCGCACCGCAGACCGCCTGTTCGGCAATGAGTACGAATGGTCGATCCTGGGCGCCGGCCGCAACCAGATGCCGCTGGCCACCATCGGCGCCGCCATGGGCTCGAATGTGCGGGTGGGGCTGGAGGATTCGCTGTGGATCGGGCCGGGCCAGCTGGCCGAGTCGAACCGGTCGCAGGTCGAACGCATCCGCACCATTCTGGAGGCGCTCAACCTGGAAGTGGCCACGCCCGCCGACACCCGCGCCAAGCTGGGATTGAAGGGCGGCGACAACGTGG
>NZ_CYTY01000002.1:0-64496 GCF_001298995.1 Achromobacter sp. 2789STDY5608615 | reverse complement strand
GCCGTCCTGGCGCGCCTCCAGGTCCAGCTGCACCAGCAGGCCGACGGCCACCTGCAGGCCGTGCGGCGCGCTGGCCAGGCCGGCGATCTTCGGCAGGCCGCGCGTCAGGGCGTGGGCGATCGACAGGCCGCCGCTTTCGAAGCCCAGGCCGCTCATCAGGATCATGGCTTCCACCACCCGCTCGAAGGCGGGCGTGGGCTGGCCGCTGCCGGCCACGGCCAGCGCGTCGGCGCCGTCGGCCAGCAGCGTGCGCAGGCAGCCGTCGGCGATCAGCTGGGCGGTCAGCGGCGGGACGCCGTCGTACATGTTGCGTCCGCCGTTGCGGGCGCATTGCTCGGCTTCGAATTTCTTGGAGATGGCGTCACCCAGGCCGGCGCGGAAGAACGCCGCCGGCGCGGTGGCGATGACGGCGGTGTCGACCAGCACGATGGTGGGGTTGAACAGCATGTGTTCGACCGCCAGGAGGTTGTGATGGGCGTCGTACAGCACGTAGTTCTTGCTGGTGGGGGCATCGTTCGAGGCCACCGTCGGCACCGTGACCAGGTGGCAGTGCGCGGCCTTGGCGACCGCCTTGCCGGCGTCCAGCGCCTTGCCGCCGCCCACCGCGATCACCATGTCGATGCCGGCGGCCGCGGCCTGCGCGCGCAGCGCCGCGATCGATTCGGGCGTGATGTCGCCCTCGACCGGCAGGGCCGTCAGCGCCACGCCGTGGGCGCCGCACAATGCCTCGATTCTCGGGCCCAGCACGCCCTGCACGTAGCGGTCGATGACCAGGGCGGCGCGGCGGCCGAACAGGGCGGCGTATCCGCCCAGCGCGTCGAGCGCGCCGGCTCCCTGGATGTAGCGGCCGGGAGCGCCGAAAATCTTCAGCATCGAGTCTTCCTATTTGCGAGGCCCGGGCGGGCGGTAGTCGAGTTCTTTTTCGCGTTCGACCAGCCAGTCGATCATGATCTTGCCGCCCCACACCAGGTCGGCCTGGATCGCCTTGGTGGCGGCTTCGGGGTCGCGCGCCTCCAGCGCGGCCAGCACCGCCTCGTGGCGGTGTTCGTCCTGGGAGTAGTCGAGCCCGGCCGTCTTGACGTGGAACACCTTGAGGATCGGGCCGGTGATGACCCAGAACGATTCCACGGTGTTGCGCAGGATGGGCTTGTTGCTGGCTTCCAGGATGCCGAAGTGGAACTTGCGGTTCAGGTAGCTGGCGCGCTTGGGGTCGGTCGAGGTGCAGGAGATGAAGTCCTTCTGCAGCGCGATCAGGTTGTCCAGCTGCTTGCGCGTGATGTTCCTGGCGGCCTCGGCCGCGCCCATGCCTTCCAGGTGGAAGCGGATCTGCTGGATCTCGCGCAGCTTTTCCGAATTGACATAGGGCACGTAGACCGCGGTGGCGGCCTGCATTTCCAGGCCCTGTTCGCTGATGAGGCGGAAGATGGCCTCGCGCACGGGCGTGATCGAGACGCCCATTTCCTGGGCCAGCTCGCCAATGATGAGGCGCTCTCCGGGTTCGTACTGCCCGTTGATCAGGGCGTTGCGGATCTCGTTGTAGACCTTGACGGAGAGGTTCTCTTTTTTTACCGGTTTAAGGCTGGGCATGACGGTCGAGGCTTGGGTTCGATGGAATGGCGGAAGCCGTGAAACGGCGCCCGGCTGAATTCTATCCCGCCCTGGCCAATTCAAGCGCGATGGGTATATTATATATCATATATTCTGATAAGCGAAGGAGACGCCATGCGCCAGGACCGGGGAGACCCAAGCGAAGACGAGGTCCGGGTGTTGCGGGAAAAGGCCCGCCACATCCGGTTGGAGACCATCAGGCTGATCGAGATCGCCAAGGTCGGGCATTACAGCTCGGTCTTTTCGTGCGCCGAGATCTTTGCCGCCCTGTATTACGACGTGATGCGGCTGCGGCCGGGCGAGCCGGCCTGGCCGGACCGCGACCGCTTCCTGATGGGCAAGGGCCATGCGGCCGTGGGCCTGTTCCCGGTGCTGGCCGACCACGGTTTCATTCCGCATGAATTGCTGGGCGGCTACACCCGCCTGGGCAGCCCGCTGGGCGACCACCCCGACATGACCAAGGTGCCGGGCGTCGATTTCAGTTCCGGCTCCATCGGCCACGCGCTCTCCAATGGCGCCGGCATGGCGCTGGGCGGCCGCATGAGCCAGCGCGACTTCAACGTGTTCGTGATGCTGGGCGACGGCGAGATGCAGGAAGGGCAGGTGTGGGAGGCGGCGCTGTTCGCGGCGCACCACCAGCTGTCGCGCCTGGTGGCCATCATCGACCGCAACGGTTATCAGCTCGACGGCAAGGTCGACGACGTGATCGGCGTGGAATCGCTGCGCGACAAGTGGCAGGCCTTTGGCTGGGAGGTGCACGAGGTCGACGGCCATGACCTGGTGGCGCTGACCGCGCTGCTGCGGCGCCTGCGCTCGGACGAGGCGCGCGAACGGCCGGCCTGCGTCATCGCCAGGACCGTCAAGGGCAAGGGCGTGTCCTATATGGAAACCGAACCCGGCTGGCATCTGGGCTACCTGGCGCCGCAGGACGCGCAGGCCGCCATCGACGAAATCATGACCCGCGAGATCTGAATGGCACAGGCACAGACGCTTTCCCCCGATTCCTGGCAGTACCGCGCGCTGAACGCGGTGAACCCCGGGCTGTCGTATCTTTCCGACGCGCTGATCGCGCTGGCGCAGGCCGGGCATCCGGTGGTGGCCGGCTCGGCGGACCTGCAGTATTCCAACGGCCTGAACCGCTTCGCCTCGGCCTATCCCGAGCGCTACGTGCAGTTCGGCATCTCCGAGCAGAACATGGTGTCGGCCGCGGCCGGATTGGCCACCACCGGCGCGATGCCGTTCGTGGCGACCTTCGCTTCGTTCCTGGGCCTGCTGTGCTGCGAGCAGATCCGCATGGACGTGGCCTACACCAGGCTGCCGGTGCGGCTGATCGGCCATCACACCGGCATCAGCCTGGGCTTCTACGGCACCTCGCACCACGCCACCGAGGACATCTCGACCATGCGCGCCATCGCCGGCCTGACGGTGGTGTCGCCGGCCGACGGGCCGCAGCTGGCCGCCGCCATCAAGGCCTCGGTGGACTGGCCCGAGCCGATCTATTTCCGCATCGGGCGCGGCCGCGATCCGCAGGTGTATAAAGACGGCGCGCCGTTCACGTTCGGCCGCGCCATCGTCCATTCGACCGGCAGCGACCTGAACATCATCGCCTGCGGCATCACGCTGCACGCGGCGCTGGAAGCGGCCGCCCGGATGCGCGAGGACGGCCTGTCGGTGGGCGTGATCGACATGCCCACCATCAAGCCGCTGGACCGCGAGGCGGTGCTGGCGGCCGCCGGGCAGGCGCGCGTCCTGCTGACGGTGGAAGAGCACAATGTGATGGGCGGCCTGGGCTCGGCGGTGGCCGAGGTGCTGGCCGATGCCGGCAGCGGCACGCGGCTGCGGCGCCATGGCATCTACGACGAATACAGCCTGATCGCCCCGCCCACCACGCTGTACGCGCATTACCAGCTGGACGGCGCCGGCATCGAGGCGGTGGCGCGCGAACTCATCGCGCGATAGGGCGTGCCAGCATTCACGGGCGCCGGACGCCGGCGCCCCGACAAGGAGACAGAGCAATGAAGGAAATCAGCGGCAACACCCGCCTGTTCGGCATCCTGGCCGACCCGATTTACCACGTCAAAACCCCGCAGCGCCTGAACGAGCATTTCGCCCGCATCGGCTTTGACGGCGTCTGCGTGCCGTTCCATGCGCGGCCCGACAACCTAGCCGAGGTGGTGGCCGGACTGCGGCGGCTGGAGAACCTGGGCGGCCTGATCGTCACCATGCCGCACAAGGCGGCGATCCTGGCGCTGGCCGACGAGGCCACGCCGGTGGCGCGCAAGATCGGCGCCGCCAACGTGGTGCGGCGCGAGGCGGACGGCCGCCTGGTGGCGCGCATGCTGGACGGCGAGGGCTTCGTGCGCGGCCTGCGCACGCACGGCGTGGCGCCCGAGGGCAAGAGCGCCTATCTGGCCGGCGCCGGCGGCGCGGCCAACGCCATCGGCTTCGCGCTGGTGCAGGCGGGCGTGTCGCGGTTGACCATCGCCAACCGCACGCCGGCCAAGGCCGAGGACCTGAAGGCGCGCATCCTGTCGCTGCATCCCGAGGCCCGCATCAGCGTCGGCACGGCCGATCCGTCGGGCCATGACCTGGTGGTCAACGGCACCTCGCTCGGCATGAAGCCCGATGACGCGATGCCGCTGGGCGCGGCGCGGCTGACGCCGGACCAGCTGGTGTGCGAGGTCATCATGCAGCCGGCCGACACGCCGTTGCTGGTGGCGGCGCGGGCGCGCGGCTGCAAGGTGCACTACGGCGCGCCGATGCTGGCCGGGCAGATCGAGCTGATGGCGGAAATGATGGGCGTGGCGCCGGCCGCGCAACGCTGAGGCGCGACGGAAGAGACGATGGGCGACTACGACTTCATTATCGCGGGCGGCGGCACCGCCGGCTGCATCCTGGCCAACCGCCTGACGGCCGACGGCCGCCACCGGGTGCTGATGCTGGAAGCCGGGCACGAGGCGCGCAGCATGTGGATCTCGATCCCGGCGGGCTTTTCCAAGCTGCTGGTGAACCCGGACTACAACTGGCGCTTCGCCACCGAGCCGGAGGACAACGTCTACGGCCGCACCATCGCCGTGCCGCGCGGCAAGGGCCTGGGCGGTTCGACGCTGATCAACGGCATGATCTACGTGCGCGGCCGGCCGCAGGACTACGACGGCTGGGAGGCGGCCGGCGCCGCCGGCTGGGGCGCCGGCACCGCCGAGCGCGTGTTCCGCAAGATTGAATGCTATGAGCCGGGCGGCGAGACTCGCGGCAAGTCGGGCCCGATGCACGTGGAGGAAGTGGCCGAACGCTTTCCGGTGTCCGACGCCTTCCTGCGCGCGGCGCAGGAAGACGGCCTGCCGCTCAATCCCGACTACAACGCCGGCCGCCAGGACGGGGTCGGCTACTACCAGGTGGCGCAGCGCCATGGCCGCCGCTGGAGCGTGGTGGACGGCTACCTCAAGCCGGCCGCCGGCCGCAGGAACCTGACGGTGGAGTGCGGCGCGCACGTGACGCGGCTGCTGTTCGAGGGCAAGCGCTGCGTCGGCGTGGCCTATCGCAAGAACGGCCAGGAGTTCACCGTGCGGGCGCGGCGCGAGACGCTGCTGTGCCTGGGGGCGGTGCAGTCTCCGCAACTGCTGGAGCTGTCGGGCGTGGGCAGCCCAGCGCTGCTGCAATCGTTCGGCATTCCGCTGGTGCACGCGCAGCCGCAGGTGGGCGAGAACTACATCGACCACTTCGCCACGCGCATGAACTGGCGGGTCCGGAACACCGTGACGCTCAACGAGATGTCGCGCGGCTGGCGCCTGGCGCGGCAGGTGGCGCGCTACTACACCCGCCACAAGGGCATCCTGACGCTGGGCACGGGCCTGGTGCACGGCTTCGTCAAGAGCGCGCCGGACCTGCCGGCGGCCGACGTGCAGTATTTCTTCGTGCACGCCAGCTACGCCAACGCGGCCGAGCGCATTCTCGACCGCGCGCCGGGCATGACCATCGGCGTGGCGCAGCTGCGGCCGGAGTCGGTGGGCTCGATCCACCTGAAATCGGCCGACCCGCTGGCCGCGCCGTCGATCCGGCCGAACTTCCTGTCGGCGCAGGTCGACCGCGACAGCCTGGTGGGCGGCATGCGGGTGGCGCGGCGCATCGTGCAGCGGCCGGCCCTGCAGCGCTATATCGAGCGCGAGCTGAGTCCGGGGGCGGACGTGGACAGCGACGAGCAATGGCTGGATTTCGCGCGCCGCAACGGCCAGACCATCTACCACCCGATCGGTACCTGCCGCATGGGCGCGGACGCCGGCGCGGTGACCGATCCGCGTCTGCGGGTCAACGGCATTGCCGGCCTGCGGGTGGTGGACGCCTCGGTGATGCCGAAGATGGTGTCGGGCAACACCCAGGCGGCGGTGATGATGGTGGCCGAGCGCGGCGCCGAGATGATCCTGGAGGATGCCGCCGCCGCGTGAGGGCGGGTCGGCCCGCATGGGCCGGCCGCCTCGCGCTTTCAACCGTGCCGGCTGCGGTGCAGGGTCAGCTTGCCGATGCGGTCCCAGTCCCAGGCGATGCCCAGGCCGGGCGCGTCTGATGGAATGGCGCGGCCGTTCTCGATGCGCATGCCGTGTTCGGTCACCATGTCCAGCTGCGGGATGTATTCCAGCCAGCGGCTGTTGGGCACCGCGCAGCACAGCGCCACGTGGATCTCCATCAGGAAGTGCGGGCACACCGGCACGTTGTAGGCCTCGGCCATGTGCGCCACCTTGAGCCACGGCGTGATGCCGCCGATGCGGCCCACGTCCACCTGGACGATGGAGCAGGCTTCGCTCTGCAGGTAGTCCTTGAACTGCGACAGGCTGTAGAGCGATTCGCCCACGGCGACGGGCAGGGTGGTGGACTGGCTCAGCCGGCGATGGGCCTGCACGTCGTCGGCGTGGATGGGCTCCTCGAACCAGGCCAGGTCCAGCGGCTCGAAGCAGCGCGCGCGGCGGATCGCCTCGGGCAACGAGAAACCCTGGTTGGCGTCGGTCATGATGTCCCAGTCCGCGCCGACGGCGGCGCGCACCGCGGACAGCCGCGCCACGTCCTCGGCCACGTGCGGCCGGCCGACTTTGATCTTGGCGCCGCCGAAGCCGGCCTCGCGCGCCTTGAGGGCCTCTTCCACCAGTTGCGAGGGCGGCAGGTGCAGCCAGCCGCCCTCGGTGGTGTAGAGCGGGATGTCCGCCTTGGCGCCGCCCGCCAGCCGGTGCAGCGGCAGCCCGGCGCGGCGCGCGCGCAGGTCCCACAACGCGGTGTCGATGGCGGCCAGCGCGATCGAGGTCAGCGCGCCGACGGTGGTGGCGTGGACGCGGTACATCAGGTCGCGCCAGAGCTGTTCGATGTCGTCGGCCTCGCGCCCCAGGAGCAGCGGCGCCAGGTGGTCGTCCAGCAGCCGGATCACGGACGAGCCGCCGGTGCCGATGGTGTAGCTGTAGCCGGTGCCGGTGACGCCGTCGGCGTCGGTGATGCGCACGATCGGCGTTTCCTGGCGCTCGAAGCTCTGCACGGCGTCGGTGCGCCGGACCTTGGGCTGCAGGTCGACCTGCAGGATCTCGACGGAAGCGATGCGGGCCATGGGGTCTCCTGGATCAGCCGCCGGCCTTGCCGACTTCCTGCGGCAGGTCGACGCCGTGGAACTGCTTGTAGATGGTGTTGAGCTCGCCGCTCTTGAGATTGGCGCGCACCCAGCCGTCCAGCTTGTCCTTGAGCGCCGGTTCGTTCTTGCGCAGGCCGATGGCCAGCATGTTCAGGCGCATCACGAACTTCGATTCCATCTGCTTGGCCGGCGCTTTTTCGTTGATGGTGCGCAGCAGGGCGGGCGCGGTGGCGAAGATGTCGGCCTGGCCGCTGACCACCGCGGTGATCGAGGTGGCGTCGTCGTCGAAGCGGATGATCTGCGCGTCCTTGGGCGCGATCTTGGTCAGCTCGGTGTCGTTGGTGGTGCCGCGGGTGGCGATGACCTTCTTGTTGGACAGGTCGGCCGCGCTGGTCAGCTTCATGTCCTTGGGCGCGCCGACCACCGCCAGGATGGCGGCATAAGGCGTGGAGAAGTCGATGACCTTCTGGCGCTCGGGCGTGACCGACATGCTGGAGATGACGATGTCGGCCTTGCCGGTCTGCAGGAACGGCACGCGGTTGGCGCCGGTGGTGGGCACGATCTCCAGCGTCACGCCCAGGCCCTTGGCCAGCAGGCGCGCGGTCTCGACGTCGGAGCCGGTGGGGTTGAGCGCGGCGTCCTTCATGCCGTAGGGCGGCACGCCCAGGTCGATGGCCACGCGCAGCTTGCCGGCCTTCATGATGTCGTCGAGCTGGTCGGCGTGGGCGGCGCCGGACACGGCCAGGCCGCCGATCAGGGCCAGGCCGGCGAAAGCGGCGCGCAGCCGCGGCGGGAATACGGACTTGTTCATGCGGGTTGTCTCCATTGTCGTTGTCATCGGGCAGGGGGCGGGGCCGGCGGCCCTACAGTCCGCTGCCCAGGAACTGCCGCAGTTCCGGCGTGGCGGGGGCCGACAGCATGCTGGCCGGCCCCTGCTCCCAGACCTGTCCCTGGTGCATGAAGATGACCTTGTCGGCCACTTCGCGCGCGAACGCCATCTCGTGCGTGACCAGGATCATGGTCATGCCGTCGGCGGCGAGGTTTTCCATCACCTTGAGCACTTCGCCGGTCAGTTCCGGGTCGAGCGCCGAGGTCACTTCGTCGAACAGCATCACCTTGGGCTGCATCGCCAGCGAGCGGGCGATGGCCACGCGCTGCTGCTGGCCGCCCGACAACTGCTCGGGATAGGCGTCGGCCTTGTCGGCCAGGCCGACGTGCGCCAGCGCCTGCATCGCCTGTTCGCGCGCCTGGGCCGGCTTGACGCCCTTGACCGAGCGCGGCGCCAGCGTGATGTTCTGCAGCGCCGTCATGTGCGGGAACAGGTTGTAGCTCTGGAACACGATGCCGACGTCTTTGCGCAGCGCGCGCAGGTCCAGCCCGTCGCTGTCGTGCAGCGCGTGGCCGCAGACGCGGATGGTGCCGGCGTCGGTGGTCTCGAGCCGGTCCATGCAGCGCAGCGCGGTGCTCTTTCCCGAGCCGCTCTTGCCGATGATGGCCGCGACCTCGCCGCGGTTGACGGAAAACGACACGCCGCGCAGCACGTGGGTGCCGCCGAAGCGCTTGTGGACCTGGTCCAGTTCAACGACGGGATGCATTGAGTCTCCTTTCCAAGGAACGGCTCCAGCGCGACAGCGGGTAGCACATGAGGAAGTACAGGACGGCGGCGCAGCCGAAATAGACGAAGGGCTGGAAGGTCGAGTTGTTGAGGATCTTGGCGTTGTAGGCCAGCTCCGGATAGCCGATCACCAGCGAGACGATCGAGGTGTTCTTGATGATCTGCACCAGGAAGCCGACGGTGGGCGGGGTGGCGATGCGCAGCGCCTGCGGCAGCGCCACCTTGGCCATGCGCTGCAGCCGCGACAGGCCCAGGCATTCGGCCGCTTCCCACTGGTTCTTCGGCACCGCCTGGATGCAGCCGCGCCAGATCTCGCCCAGGAAGGCGCTGGAGTAGATCGTCATGGCCAGGCCGGCCGCGGCCAGCGCCGACAGCTCGCCCAGGCCGAACAAGCTGGGGCCGAAGAAGCACAGGCCCATCAGCACCAGCAGCGGCGTGCCCTGGATCACCTGGATGTAGCCGGCGGCGGCCGCGCGCAGGGCGCGGCGCGGCGAGACGCGGGCCAGCGCCAGCAGCAGGCCGGCCAGGCCGCCGCCGGCGAAGGTCCAGGCCGACAGCTTGACGGTGCCCCAGGCGCCTTCCACCAGATACCAGGCGTGTTGTTCGGGAATGAAGAAAGCCATGGCGCGTCCCCTACAGCGGCGTGCCGAGCTTGCGCCGGCGCGGGAACACGACCTGGGCCAGCAGCCAGAACCCCAGCCGCATCAGCCACGACAGCGCCAGGTACACGCCCCACAGCACGATGAAGACCTCGAAGTTGCGGTAGGTGTCCGACTGGATGCGGTTGGCCACGCCCAGCAGTTCCTCGGCGCCCACCGCCGACATGATACTGGAGGCCAGCATCAGCAGCACGAACTGGCTGGTCAGCGACGGATAGACCCGTTCGACCGCCGGACGCAGCACCACGTGCCAGAACACCTGCAGCCGCGACAGCGCCAGGCACTCGCCGGCCTCGAGCTGGTCCTTGGGGATGGATTCGATGCCGGCGCGCACGATCTCGCAGGTGTAGGCGCCGATGTTGATCACCAGCGCCAGCACCGCGCCCGCCATGATCGGCATGGTGAGGCCGGCGCTGGACAGGCCGAAGATGAGGAAATAGGCCTGGATCAGCAGCGGCGTGTTGCGGATCAGTTCCACATAGCCGCCGGCCACGGCGCGCAGCCAGCCCAGGCGGCTGTTGCGCGCCAGCGCGCACAGCGTGCCGAGGATGAAGCCCAGCACGGTGGCGCAGAACGACAGCTTGACCGTGACCCACGCGCCCTGCGCGAGCAGGGGCCACTGTTCAAGCACCGAGGCGAAATCAAACGTGTAGTTCACCGTCTCGCTCCCTGGGGCCGCGTCAGGCGGCGCGACTCAATGGCAGGCAGGTCGGGCCGATCGGCTCGAACGCCTTGTAGGTGAGGATGAATTCGCGGTGGCCCAGGTCCTCGGACTTGCTGGGCGCGCCGTTGGCGACCGCGCGGACCTGGGCATGGATCTCCTCGGCCACCTCCTGCAGCGAGCCGCGGCCCTCCAGGATGCGGCCGGCGTCCACGTCCATGTCCTCGCCCAGGGCGCGGTAGGTGTCGGGGTTGGCGCAGACCTTGATGACCGGGGAGACCGCCGAGCCCACCACCGAGCCGCGCCCGGTGGTGAACAGGATCACGTGCGAGCCGCAGGCGATCAGTTCGACGATCTCGGCGTTGTCGCTGATGTTGGGAAAGCCGAAGCGCGGTTCGCCGTCGGGCACCACGTCCAGCAGGTACAGGCCGCCGAAGGGCGGCACGTCGCCCGGCTTGATGATGCCGTCGATGGGCGAGGCGCCGCTCTTGGCGTAGGCGCCGAGCGATTTTTCCTCGATGGTCGAGAGACCGCCGTCGGCGTTGCCGGGCGCGAAGCTGCCGTGGCCCATGATGCTGTAGTAGCGCGCCGCCTTGTTGACGCAGGCCACGATCTCCTCGCCCAGCTCGGGCGTGGCGGCGCGGCGCCGCATGTGGAATTCGCAGCCGACCAGTTCGCCGGTCTCTTCGAAGATACAGGTGGCGTCCTGCGCGATCAGCAAGTCGAAGGCGCGGCCCACCGCCGGGTTGGCGGTGATGCCGCTGGTGCCGTCCGAGCCGCCGCAGATGGTGCCGATCACCAGTTCGTCGATGCCCATGGGCACGCGCTGCTGTTGCGCCAGGTCCCTGGCGGTGGCGCGCACCCAGGCGCGGCCCTCGGCCACGGTGCTGCGGGTGCCGCCGCGCTGCTGGATGGTGAGGGTCTGGACCGGGCGGCCGGAGTCGGCGATGGCCGCTTCCAGCTTGCGCTTGTTCATGCTTTCACAGCCCAGCGACACCAGCAGCGCGGCGCCGACGTTGGGGTGGGTGGCGATGGCCGTCATCATGCGTTCGGCATAGGCGTTGGGGTAGCAGCCGGGAAAACCCACCAGGTGCACCTGCACGTCGCCGGCCAGGTCGCGGAAATCCAGCGCGATCTCGCGCGCCACGTGATGGGCGCATTCGACCAGGTAGGCGACGACGACCACGTTGCGGATGCCTTTGCGGCCGTCGGCGCGCGGATAGCCCTGCAGGGGCTGGGACAGATCGGTCATGGCGGAAACCTCAGTGCCGGTCGGTGAAGGCGCGGCCTTCTTCCAACGTGTAGGTGGGGGTGTAGTCGCTGTCGAGGTTGTGGGTGTGGATGTGGTCCCCGGCCGCGACGGCGGCGGTCAGGCTGCCGATGATGGCGCCGTACTTCAGGATCTTTTCGCCGGCCGGCATGGCGTGGCGCGCCAGCTTGTGGCCCAGGCCCAGCGGCGCGGCGATGACGGCGCTGCCGTCTTCGAGCTGCACGCGGGCGCCGGCGGGCAGGGCGTGGCGCACGATCAGGCAGTTGTCTTCGGGGGAAATCAGCAGGAGCTGAGGGTCCAGGGTGGCTTGTCTCGTCATGATTTTTTGTGTGTTGATGTTTTGCATATAAAAGCAAGTTTCATATTCGTGGTCAACACACGTTTGCCCTTGGGTGAGGAAAAAGGGGTTGAAATTCGGGTAATTACTGAGTTTTTCGGCATGTCGTCGGCTTGCGGTGCGCCATAAATCCCGTATATTTGTTTTTATGAATGAAATTTAATTTTCATAAGGCAAATGAAGACGGCCATCCGGCCGGCACTCCAGGCCTATCCACCCACGGGAAGAGACATGACCCTACGTTTGCAGGACAAGCGGGCGCTGGTCACGGCGGCCGGCAACGGCATCGGCCGCGCCAGCGCCCTGGCCATGGCGCGCGAGGGCGCCCAGGTCTGGGCCACCGACATCAACGAGGCCGCGCTGGCCGACCTGGCGAAGGAGGCCCGCGCGGCCGGCCTGGACGGGTTGCGCACCCGCGTGCTGAACGTGCGCGACGGCGCCGCCGTGGCCGACTGCGCGCGCGAGACCGGCGCGGTCGACGTGCTGTTCAATTGCGCCGGCTTCGTCCACGCGGGCTCGGTGCTGGACTGCGACGAGGCCGACTGGGACTTCAGCATGGACCTGAACGTCAAGACCATGTACCGCACCATCCGGGCCTACCTGCCGGCGATGCTGGAGCGCGGCGGCTCGATCATCAACATGGCTTCGGCCGCCTCCAGCGTGAAGGGCGTGCCCAACCGCTTCGTCTATGGCGCCTCCAAGGCCGCCGTGATCGGCCTGACCAAGGCGGTGGCGGCCGACTTCGTGGCGCGCGGCATCCGCTGCAACGCCATCTGCCCCGGCACGGTCGAATCGCCCTCGCTGCGCGAACGCATCGCCGCCCAGGCGCGGCTGCAGGGCAACGACGAGGCCGCGGTGCGCGCCGCCTTCGTGGCGCGCCAGCCGATCGGCCGCGTCGGCCGGGTCGAGGAGGTCGCGGCGCTGGTGGTCTACCTGGCCAGCGACGAATCCGGCTTCACCACCGGTACCATCCAGGTTATCGACGGCGGCTGGTCCAACTGAGCCGCCGTCCCGCTTTGTTCCCTTTCAAGGATTCCGCATGAAACTCGTACGCTACGGCCAGCCCGGCCAGGAAAAACCCGGCCTGATCGACGCCCAGGGCGCGCTGCGCGACCTGTCGGGCGTGGTCGCCGACATCGACACCGCCGCCATCGCCCCGGCGATGCTGGCCAGATTGGCCAAGCTCGACCTCGCCGGCCTGCCGCGCGTGGACGGCGCGGTGCGCTACGGCTGCCCGGTCAACGGCGTTGGCAAGATCGTCTGCGTCGGCCTGAACTACGCCGACCACGCCGCCGAGTCCGGCCTGCCGGTGCCGGCCGAGCCGGTCCTGTTTCTCAAGCCCAGCTCGTCGCTGAGCGGCCCGAACGACCCGGTGATCATCCCGCGCGCCTCGGTCAAGACCGACTGGGAAGTGGAGCTGGGCGTGGTCATCGGCAAGAAGGCCTCGTACGTGGAAGAAAGCGAGGCCATGGACTACGTGGCCGGCTACACCGTGGTCAACGACGTGTCCGAGCGCGAGTACCAGATCGAGCGCGGCGGCCAGTGGGACAAGGGCAAGGGCTGCGACACCTTCGCGCCGGTCGGCCCGTGGCTGGTGACGCGCGACGAGATCGCCGATCCGCAGGACCTGGACATGTGGCTGGAAGTGAACGGCCACCGCTTCCAGAACGGCAGCACCCGCACCATGGTGTTCGGCGTGAAGACGCTGGTCAGCTACATCAGCCGCTTCATGTCGCTGATGCCGGGCGATATCATCAGCACCGGCACGCCGCCGGGCGTGGGCCTGGGCCAGAAGCCGCCGGTCTACCTGAAGGCGGGCGACGAGATGCGCCTGGGCATCGCCGGACTGGGCGAGCAGCGCCAGGCCCTGCAGGCCTGGGTCCGCGCCGAATAAAATCGGGTTCCACTCCTTTGCCGCCGCCATGACCGCATCCAAGATTCCCGTTCCCGATCCCGCCACGCCCGAGGCCGACGCCGCGGACTCGCCGGGCGCGCAACGCTACGCCGCGCCCGCCCTGGAAAAGGGGCTGGACATCCTGGAGGCGCTGGCGGCCAGCCCGGCCGGCTACACGCTGGCCGAGCTGGCGCAGAAGATCGGCCGCAGCGTCAGCGAGATCTTCCGCATGGCGGTGACGCTGCAGCGACGCGGCTTCGTGCAGGTCGACGACAACGATCGCTACACGCTGACGCTGAAGATGTTCGAGCTGGCGCACCGTCAGCAGCCGCTGAAATCGCTGGTGAGCGTGGCGCTGCCGCTGCTGCGCGAACTGGCCAACCGCGCGCGCCAGTCTTGCCACCTGGCGGTCTACCAGGCCGGCCGGGTGGTGGTGATCGCGCAGGTCGACAGCCCCGAGCGCTGGTCGTTCGGCCTGAAGGTCGGCGTGATGATGGGGCTGACGGACACGTCCTCGGGCCACGTGCTGCTGGCGTTCCGCGACGAGGTCGAGCGCACCCGCATGCTGGCCGCCCACATCAAGGTGGAAGGCGAGCTGGAGTCCGACCCGGGCGAACTGTTCCCGATCCTGGCGGACGTGCGCAAGAATGGCTGCGCCTGCATGGCCAGCCGCCAGATCCGCGGCATCACCAACGTCGCCTACCCGGTGATGGGCGTGGGCAACCACGTCATCGCCGCGATCAACGTGCCGCACATCGAGCGCATCGACCGCAAGGAATCGCCCAGCATCGCCCAGGTGCAGGAGATCGTCGGCAACGTCGCCCAGCGGCTGTCGACCCTGATGGGCTACAGCGGCTACCTGCCGGAACAGACCTAGGGGGCGGTGGCGGCTGACTACAGCGCCCGCACTGGCACGCACAACTCGCACACGAAACGCCCGCTGGCAGGATCCTGGTCGGCGGGGCGGAAGCGTTCGAACAGCGGCCGCTCGTCGCATTGCAGGCCGCTGCCCGGCAGCCATTCGCGGCACAGCGTCATCCAGGCGTCGGCGATGCGCGCCGGCGGCGCATTGAACACGGCGGCGGCGTAGCGGCCGCCGGGCAAGGTCGTGACCAGCGCCTGGCCGCCTGCCTGGAAGCCGTCCGGCACGGCGACGCAGGCATCGTAGCGGCACCGGGCTGGCGCGGTGATGGCCGGATCGTCGTGGCCGACGCCGAAGCACTCGGCGTTGTCCAGGCCGTGCGACAGCATCCAGGGCTTGACCACGCCGCGCCAGAACTCGCCGATGGCAGGGCCGTAGGGGCCGATCTTGCGCAGGTAGGCGACGCGGGTCGCGGGCAGGTCGATGAGGCGGACTTCCATGGCGGGCTCGCTGAAGAAAACGGAGCCGTCATGGTCGCGGGATTGCCCGTCCGGCGCCTGACCGGGCTTGCGCTCGGCCTGATCAGGATTGCTGTCCGCGCCGCGCCGGCGCAGGCGGCGCTCCTGGATGTCGGCCAGGCGGCGGGCGTCGGCGCCGGCGCGCCAGGCCGTGGGGGTGCAGCCGAACTTCTGCTTGAAGGCGCGCGCGAACGCTTCGCCGGAGCCGAAGCCGGTGGCCAGGGCGATGTCGAGCACGGCGTCGGCCGGACGGCAGCACAGCAGGAAGGCGCCGTACTCCAGGCGCCGGCGGCGTGCGTAGTCGCCCAGCGTCTCGCCCATCCAGGCGGCGAACACGCGGTGGAAATGGAAGCGCGAGAAGTTGGCCACGTCCGCCAGCTGCGCCAGGTCCAGCGGCGTATCCAGGTGGCGGTCGATGTGGTCCAGCACCCGGTTCATGCGGCGCGCGTATTCGGCGCGGTGCAGCGGGGCGGCGGTATCGGGCGGGAGGTCGGAAGCGGGTGGGTTCAAGGCCGGGGCGCGACGAACGGAACGGTGACCGGCCGATGCGGCCGGGCGCCCGGGGGGCGGACGCCTGGCGGCACTATAGAAGATCGCGCCGCCGGCTGCACGGCGTGGCTGCTTCATGCAGCCGCCTCATGTGGCCAGCCTCAAGCGGCCTGGATCGGGATCACCGCATGCACCGAGCGGCCGCGCGCATCGATCGCCACCGTCACCGGCATGTCGCGCACCTCGAACTCATAGATCGCCTCCATGCCCAGGTCCGCGAAGGCGACCACGCGCGCCGCGCGCACCGCCTGCGACACCAGGTAGGCGGCGCCGCCCACCGCGCTCAGGTAGGCGCCGCCGTGGGTCTGGATCGCCTGCACCGCCAGCGGCCCGCGCTCGGCCTTGCCGATGGTCACCAGCAGGCCGCTGTCGGCCAGCAGGCGCGGCATGAACTTGTCCATGCGGGCCGCGGTGGTGGGGCCGGCCGGGCCGACCGCTTCGCCGGCCACCGGATCGACCGGGCCGACGTAGTACAGCGCGCGCCCTTGCAGCGGCACCGGCAGCGGTTCGCCCCGCGCCAGCAATTCGTCCATGCGCTTGTGCGCGGCGTCGCGGCCAGTCAGCAGCCTGCCGGACAGCAGCAGCGTTTCGCCCACCTTCCACGATGCCACCTCGGCGCGTGTCAGGGCGTCCAGGTCGACGCGCCGGCCGCCGCTGGCGGGCAGGGCGTCCGGAATGCCGTCCCACGTCGCGGGGTCCGGTTGCGGCCATTGCGCCGGCCCGCTGTCGGGCATGGTGAACGTCACGAAGCGGGTGGCGGCGCAGTTGGGCAGCAGCGCCACCGGCAGCAGCGCCGCGTGCGAGGTGGCGGTCGCGACCTTGACGTCGAGCACCGTGGTGTCGCCGCCCAGGCCCTGGGCGCCGATGCGCAGCGCGTTGACACGCTGGTGGACCTCGATCCGCAAGCGCTCGGCCGGATCGCCAGCGCCGCGCGCCAGCAGCTCGGGCATGTCGATCGGCGTGAAGAGGGCGCGCTTGGCCAGCGCCATGGCCTGTTCCGGCGAGCCGCCCACGCCCAGCCCCAGCACGCCCGGCGGACACCAGCCGGCGCCCATGCCCGGCAGCTGCGCCACCACCCAGTCGGCCACCGAGTCGCTGGGATTGAGCATGGCGTAGCGCGCCTTGACGTCGCCGCCGCCGCCCTTGGCGACCACGGTCAGCTCCAGCCCGTCGCCTGCCACCAGTTCCACGTGCAGCACGGCGGGCGTGTTGTCGCGGGTGTTGCGGCGCAGCCCCAGCGGGTCGCGCACCATCGAGGCGCGCAGCGGATTGGCGGCACAGCCATAGGCGCGCGCCACGGCCCGGTCGGCCAGGGCCTGCAGGGTGGGCGTGGGGCCGGGGCCATCGGCGCGGATGCGCGCGTCCATGCCGAGCCGGGCATAGACATGCGCCACGCCGGTGTCCTGGCAGACCGGACGCCGCGCCCGCGCGCTCATCTTGCTGTTGACCAGCAATTGCAGCAGCGCGTGGCGCGCGGCCGGCGCGGTTTCGCGGTCGTGGGCGGCCTTCAGCGCCCGCACGAAATCGGGCGGATGCGTGTGGCTGACCGCCTGCAGGGCCTGGGCGATGCTGGTCTCGATATCGGAAGCGAGCAGGACGCGCATGACGTGGCGGGCCTATTGCAGCGTGATGCCGGCCTGCTTGATGACGCCGGCCCAGCGCTTGCCTTCGTCGGCGGTGAACTGCTGGAAGGCGGCGGGCGCGTACTGGCCCTCGGGCAGCAACTGGATGCCCTGTTCCACCATCTTGCCGGTGAAGTCATTGTCGGCCAGCGCCTTCTGCCAGGCGCGGTACATCGTCTGCACCACCGCGTCCGGCGTGCCCCTGGGCGCGTACAGGCCGTACCAGGTGGACACCTGGAAGCCCGGCAGCGCCTGCGCGCCCATCGGCGCCACATCGGGGAACTGCGGCATGGCGGTGGCCGAGGTCAGCCCCAGCGCGCGCACCTTGCCGCCGCGGGTCTGCGGCAGCGCGGTGTTGGTCTGGTCGAACATGGCGTCGACCTGATTGCCCATCAGGTCGTTCAGCGCCGGCCCGGCGCCCTTGTAGGCGATGGGCGTGATCTCCATGCCGGCCTGGCTGGCGAACATGGCGGCCACCAGGTGCGAAGTCGAGCCGACCCCGGCGTTACTGAAGTTGAGCTTGCCCGGATGCTGCTTGCCGAAGGCGATCAGTTCGGACACCGACTTGTACGGCGAGCTTTCGCCCACCAGCAGCACCAGCGGCGTGTCGGGGAAGCGGAACACCGCCTGGAAGTCCTTGGTGGGGTCGTACGGCAGCCGCTGGTACAGCGACGGCGCGGCGGCCATGTAGCCGATGTGGCCCACCAGGAAGGTGTAGCCGTCGGGCGTCGACTTGGCCGCCTTGGCCGCGCCGATGGTGCCGCCCGCGCCGCCCACGTTCTCGATCAGGATGGTCTGCTTGAGTTCCTGCGCGACGCGGTTGGCGATGTTGCGCGCCATCGCGTCGGTGGGGCCGCCGGCCGCGAACGGCACGATCCAGGTGATGGCGCGGTTGGGGTAGGTGTCCTGCGCGTGCGCGCCCGGGGTCAGGGCGAACGCCGCCGTGGCGGTGATCGCCGCCAGCCAGTTCTTCATGGTTTGTCTCCGTGGGTGTTTTTTTATCGGGGGAAAGCCAGCGCCGCGGTTCAGGCGGCGCCGGGGTTGAGATGCGCGCGCATGCGGTCCACCATCCGGGGCGCGGCCCCGAGGTAATGGGCCGGATCGCACAGCCGTTCGATCTGGTCCGCGCCGAGCCGCTGCGCGACCCGCGCGTCCTCGCGCAGCACGTCGGCCAGGCGGCGGCGCGACGTGGCCGCCGCGCGGCAGGCGTCGTAGACCACGTCATGCGCGGTCTGGCGGCCGATGTGCGGCGCCAGCCCCATCATCACGGCCTCGGCCACGATCAGGCCGCCGGACAGATCCAGGTTGCGCGCCATGCGCGCGGTGTCCACTTCCAGTCCGCCGAGCATGAAGCGGGCCTGGCGCAGCGAGCCGGCCGTCAGCACGAAGGCCTCGGGCACGGCCGACCATTCGATGTGCCAGGGGCCGGTGGCGCGCTCGAAGTCCTGCAGCATGGCGTCCAGCGCCAGCCCGGCGTGCTGGCGCACGGTCTTGGACGCCGCCCACATCAGCTCGCACGAAATTGGATTGCGCTTCTGCGGCATGGTGCTGGAGGCGCCGCGGCCCTTCACGAACGGCTCGAACGCCTCGCCCAGTTCGTTGGTCATCATCAGCATGATGTCGACCGCGATCTTGCCCAGCGAGCCGCACACCAGCGCCAGGAACTGCACCGTTTCGGCCAGGCCGTCGCGCGCCACATGCCAGGTCACCGGCGCGGCGCCCAATCCCAGTTCGTCCATCAGGGCGCCATGCACCGCCAGGCCCTGTTCGCCGAGCGAGGCCAGCGTGCCGGCCGCGCCGCCGAATTGCCCGATCAGCACCCGCGGCCGCAATTGCGCCAGGCGTTCGCGATGGCGCCGCAGCATCAGCAGCCAGACCGCCGCCTTGTAGCCGAACGTGATCGGCAGGGCGTGCTGCAGGTGGGTGCGGCCCGCCATGGGGGTGTCGCGGTATTCGCGCGCCAGATTGTCGAGGATGGCGTCCAGCGCCGCCAGGTCGGCGTCCACCAGTTCCAGCGCCTCGCGCACTTGCAGCACGGTGGCGGTGTCCATGATGTCCTGCGTGGTCGCGCCCCAGTGCAGGTATTCGCCCTCCGGGCCGCATTGGCGCGACAGCTGGTGCACCAGCGGCAGGATCGGATAGCCGACGATCTCGGTCTCCTCGCGCAGCAGCGCCATGTCGAGGGCGGCGGCGTCGGCGCGGGCCTCGATGGCGCGGGCGGCCTCGGCCGGGATCACGCCCAGCCGGCCCTGCACCCGCGCCAGCGCGACTTCGGTTTCCACATAGCGCCGCACGGTGGCGGCGTCGTCGAACACGGCCCGCATCGCGGCGGTGCCGAACATGTCTTTGAACAGGGTGGATTCGAGGACCGAGACTGGCATAAATGTACGCTCTTAAAAAGTTGTACGTACATTTAAGCAGGGCCGTCGGCGGGCGTCAATGCCGGGGAATACCCGCGCCCGGGCAGCAGATAGAATGGAGCCTGTCGCAAACACCCCCGGTTCCATGTCCATCTCGCTGTACACCCGCATCTCCGAAGAACTGGCACGACGGATCGCCGGCGGCGTGTATGCCGTGGGGGCCGTGCTGCCGTCCGAGAATGCCCTGGCCGAAGAGTTCGACGCCAGCCGCCACACCCTGCGGGCGGCATTGCGCCAGTTGCAGGACCTGGGGTTGATCGCGCGCCGGCGCGGCAGCGGCACCGTGGTCACGGCGGCCCGGCCCAAGGCCGGTTTCAGCCAGTCGCTGCGGTCGCTGGAAGACCTGGTGCAACTGGCCGCGCGCACGCCGCGCACCATCCTGCAGGTGCAGGAAATCGTGGCCGACCTGGAGCTGGCCGCGCGCCTGGGCGTCGGGCCCGGCACGCGCTGGCTGCGCTTCGCCTCCACCCGCGGCACGCCGGGGCAGCCGCCGGTGGTGTGGACCGAGCTGTACGTGGATGCCCATTACAAGGGCGTGCGCAAGCTGGCGCGCCAGCATCCCGACCGGCTGGTGTCGGAATTGATCGAGGAACACTACGGCCGCCGCATCGCGTCGGTCGAGCAGACCATCTCGGCCTGCGCCATGCCGGCCGCGGTGGCGGGCGAATTGCAGGTGACGCCCGAGTCGCCCGGCCTGTTGATCCTGCGCCACTACAAGGACCAGGCCGGACAGATCGTGGAAGCGTCGTGCTCGTACCATCCGGCCGGGCGCTACGAGTTTTCGACGACGTTGATCCGCGAGCACTGAGCCGGTTGGCGCCGGCGCACGCCCAGCCAGCGCCGCCGGGCCATCCGCCCGCACGGATCGCCCGCGCCGCTGGCGCCTACACCGCGTACACCACGCGATGCGCTTCGGTCGGCAGCGGCAGGTCCCAGCGGTGCAGCATGCCCAGCAGGGTCTTGTTCGGCAGCGACGTGTCGCGCCGGGCGTTGCGCCGCAGCAGCTCGGCGCGCGGCTGCTCCAGGTACACCAGCTCGACCTCGGCGTGGTAGGCGTACAGCAGGTCCAGCGTCTTCTTGCGCATCAGCGGGCTGAGGTTGGTGGCGTTCCACACGAACGGCCGGCGCTCGCGCAGCAGCGCCTTGGCCTGGTCGGTCGCCAGGTGCGCCACCTTGCCCTCGTTCTTGCCGTGCGCCAGGCCGAGCGCTTCGCGCGCATCGTCGAACGACACCACCGGCAGGTCGGGGTGATGCGCCGCCACCCAGCTGTTCTTGCCGCTGGCCGGCAGGCCCGCCATCACGATGACGCGCGAGCCGGGCTCCTGGAACAGGGCGTAGTCCGGATGCACGTCGGCGCCACGGAAATAGCTGACGGCGGTGTGCGCATCGGCGAAGCGCCGCGGCTGGCCGTAGCAGTCTTCCTCGCGGGCGGCCTCGCGGAACAGCGCGATGTTGTCCAGCACCTGCTGCTGGTCGCGGCAGATGCGGCCGCGCATGTCGGCCTCGGCCAGCATCGCCAGCAGCGGAATGCTCAGTTGCCACGACAGCTCGCGCACGATGAATTCCACCGATTTGCCGCGGCGCGAGCCGGACAAGGCGAAGAACGGCACCTGGTGCACGCCGATCAGGCGGCAGACCGCCTCGCGCACGGCGAAGGGCACGCCCGCGTCCCACAGCGCGATGCGCGCGTCGATGGCGCCCCTGGCGGAATGGCCCGGTTGCGAAATCGCGCCGCTGACGGGGTCGATCACCGTGGTGGCGTGCTTGGCGATGTCGTGCAGCAGCGCCGCCAGGAACACGATCTCCTGGTCGGCGCGCGACGCGGCCTGGTAGTCGGGCAGCGCCAGCAGCGCCTCGACCACCATGCGGGTGTGGGTCCAGACGTCGCCTTCGCCGTGGTAGCGCGGGTCCTGCGGCGTGGTCTTGGCCAGCGCCAGCGCCGGAAACGCCGCCAGGCAGGCCGCGAAGTCCGGCGCCTGGCCGGCGGCGGGCGCCAGGGCCCGCAGATGTTCGTAGTTCATGATGCCTCCTTGTCGCCGCGCAGCGTGTCCCAATCCACCCGCGGACGCGGGGCGTAAAGGTCGACGCCGGGCGCGAGCTGGTTGGGGACGTAGGGCTGCTCGGAATGGTGCTTGTCGGCCGCCAGGATGGCCTGCACGAAGTCGGCGCGCACCCACTTGTAGCGGCCCAGCGTCCTGCCGTCGGCCTCCACCTTGAGATACAGGCCTTCCGACAGATCCGACTTGTCGCATTGCTTCCAGGCCAGCGCCAGGTCCAGGCCCTCGCGCCGCACGGTGGCCTCGAACGCGTCGCGCCATCGCGCCGTCTTGGCCAGCGAGGGCCGCAGCAGGGCCTTCAGGTCGGCCAGGCGCGCGGGCGCCAGGCCCTCGTACAGCACCGGCACCGACAGCACCGGGCCGCCGGCCAGCAGCGCGCGCCGTGCCGCGGTGGACAGGAAGGCGCCGGTGCGGCGGTCGAGCACGTCGAACTCGAAGAAGTGGTGCGGCAGCGCGTCGTAGAACACCGAGTGCTTCTTCGACAGCGTTTCGCCGTACATCACGTAGCGGTCTTCGAGCCGTTGCAGCAGCCAGCCGGCGTGGGCCTGGGCCCAGGCCTTGATGAAATTGAATTGGCGTTCGCGCCCGCCGCCCACCAGGTAGTGGCCGCGCGATTGCAGCAGCAGGTCGCCCGCGGGGCTGAAACTGATGCCGGTGTTGGCGCCATCCAGTTTCTCTTCCACCACCAGGTGCAGGCCGCGCAGGTCGCGGTAGGGCACGTGGTCGTGGCCGTGGTCGCCCTCCTGCAGCCGCGAGCCTTCCAGGTGCGGGGTGCGGGGGTAGCGGAACAGTTCAAGGGATTGCGCACAGGCGCGGAAATCCGGCGTCATGGGTCTTCTCCAGGGAAAGCGGGGAAGCCGACGACACGGTCTTGCGCAGGGAGGGAAGCGGGGGATGTGTTGCGCTTTCCGGAACCGCGCCTGCCACGCGTTGCGCTCAAGACCGGGAAGGTCGAGCCACGGGAATGGGCAGGCAGACCGCGATTACCGGAAGGTAGTCGTCGGCGTTAGGCGAATTGACGAATGGCAGACACGTTGGCACCCGGAAGGAAAGGGGTTGTCGAAAAGCAAGGGCGCATCCTAAGGCAGCGATGATGACGCTGTCAACGCCGTGTCCGCCGGGTGTTGCCCGGCGGACACGCGGCCGTCACAGCCGCGTCACCTGCAGCACCGCGTCGGCGAAGGCCTCGGGCGCTTCCTGCGGCAGGTTGTGGCCGATGCCGCCGGTGACGTCGACGTGCCGGTACTTGCCGCTGAACTGGCCGGCGTAGGCGGCGGGCGCGGGGTGCGGCGCGCCGTTGGCGTCGCTTTCCAGCGTGATGGTCGGCACCGCGATCTTCGGCGCCACGGCCAGGCGCCGCTCCAGGTCGTCGTAGCGCGCCTCGCCCTGGGCCAGGCCCAGGCGCCAGCGGTAGTTGTGGATGACGATGGCGACGTGGTCGGGGTTGGCGAACGCGCGGGCGCTGCGCGCATAAGTAGCGTCGTCGAAGCGCCATTGCGGCGAGGCCAGTTGCCAGATCAGCTTGTTGAAGGCGTCGACGTTGGCGGCGTAGCCGGCCGCGCCGCGCTCGGTGGCGAAGTAGAACTGGTACCACCACTGGAACTCGGCCTGCGGCGGCAGCGGCTTGCGGTTGCCTTCCTGGCTGCCGATCAGGTAGCCGCTGACCGACACCAGCGCCTGGCAGCGTTCGGGCCAGAGCGCGGCCATGATGTTGGCGGTGCGCGCGCCCCAGTCGAAGCCGGCGATCACGGCCTTGCCGATCTTCAGGGCGTCCATCAGCGCGATGATGTCGACCGCCACCACCGCCTGTTCGCCGTTGCGCGCGGTGTCGGCCGACAGGAAGCGGGTCGAGCCGTAGCCGCGCAGGTAGGGCACGATGACGCGGTAGCCGGCGGCGGTCAGGCGCGGCACGACGTCGATGAAGCTGTGGATGTCGTAGGGCCAGCCGTGCAGCAGGACCGCGACCGGGCCGTTGGCCGGACCGGCGTCGACGTAGCCGATATCCAGGTCGCCGGCGCGGATCTGGCGCAGGCCGCTGAAGGCGGCCGCGCCGCTGGCGCGAGGGGCGGTGGGCGCGGCGCCCTGGGCGCGTGCGCTGGCGCCCAGGCCCAGGTTCAAGAGGCTGGCGCCGGCCAGGGCCGAGGTGGTGCCGAGCAGGCGGCGGCGTTGGGTATCGATGGGGTCCGGCATGGCGGGTCTCCGAGAAAGGGAAGTGACAGGTTGTGGTGCCGTTGTAGCCAGGCGCGCGGACCCGGGGGTGTCGCAATGTACGGCGCGGGCGGGCGGATACATTGGGACTTGAATCTCGACCGCGCGATGCCTGTTGTGCAATCGGCGCGGACTTGGCATGATCCGCGCCATGGCTACGGACCCGACCTCCCGCATCACGCGCCCGCGCGCACGCCGCCCGGGCCGCGCCGCCTGGCGGCTGGCCCTGGGGCTGGCCGCGCTGGCGGCCGCCGCCTATGCGGCCACCGCCGTGATGGAGATCCCGCCGCCGCACACGTTGTGGCGGCTGGAAGTGTCGGCGCCGTCGCGCCGCGGCGATCTGTTGCCGGCGCGGGTCGTGCCGGCCTCGGCCACGCCATCCGTGCTGGCGGCCAGCGCGTGGCCGCCGCCCGCCACGGTGCCGTGGAAGGGCGCCGAAATCCCGTTCGAGCAGTTCCTGCAAAGCACCGCCACCAACGCGCTGGTGGTGCTGCGCGACGGCCAGCTGGAATACGAATGGTATCGGCCGGGCGTGCGCGCCACCGACACGCAGTCGTCATGGTCGATGGCCAAGTCGGTGGTGTCGCTGCTGGTGGGCCAGGCGATCGCGCGCGGCGAACTGCGCGAGGACGACCGCCTGACCGCGCTGCTGCCCGAACTGGCGGGCGCGGGCGACTACGACCGCGTCACGCTCGGGCATCTGCTGGACATGGCCTCGGGCATCGACGTGTCGGAGAACTACCGGGCCTACTGGCCCTTCACCGGCACTGCGCGCATGTACCTGACGCGCGACCTGGCCGGCTTTGCGCGCGATCACCGGCGCATGCATTTCACGCCGGGCAGCGACGGCGACTACCGCAGCATCGACACCCAGCTGCTGGGCATGGCGCTGACGCGGGTCACCGGCAAGCCGTTGGCCGACCTGCTCGCCGAGCGGCTCTGGGGCCCGATGGGCGCGGAGTCCGCCGCCACCTGGAACGTGGACCGGCCCGGCGGCGTCGAGAAGGCTTTCTGCTGCCTGAACGCCACGGCGCGCGACTTCGCCCGGGTCGGGCAGCGCGTGCTGGAGTCCGGGCAGGGCGGCGGCCTGGTGCCGGCCGCCTGGGTGGCGCGCATCGCGCGTCCCGCGCCGCATCCGGTCGATGGCTGGGGCTACGCCGCGCAATGGTGGCAGCTGGACCCCGCGGGCGGGCCGGACTTCGCGGCCGTCGGCATCCACGGCCAGTACCTGTACGTCCATCCTGGCCGGCGCGTGGTGATCGTCAAGCTCAGCGACTACGGCGAGAACCAGGACGAGCGGGAAACCTACGCCGTCCTGCGGGCGATCGCCGATCGTTGAGCCGGCGCCGTGCCGGGGGCCTGGCCGATCACTGCCTGCCGGCCGCGCCGGCGCGTGACGCCGGCTACAGCAGGCCCGAGGTCAGCGCCTTGAGCGTGGCGGCCGCGCGGGTCGAGCATTCCAGCTTGCGGAACACGCTCTCGACATGGGTGCGCACCGTGCTGGGGCTGATGTTCAGGGCGCGCGCCGCTTCCTTGTTGCTGGCCCCCAGGCTGATCTGCCGCAGCACCTCGAGTTCGCGTTGCGACAGTGGCGAGACGGCGCGGCGCGGGGCGGCGGTCTCGCCGCCCGCCGCGGCGATGGCGGCCTCGGCCACGTCGGCGTCGTAGCGGCCGGCGGCGGCCTCCTGGCGCAGTTGCCGCGCCGCGTCCGCCAGCGCAAGCGCGGGACGCCAGGGGCGGTCCTCGAGCAGCGCCTGCAAGGTCACGCAGGCGGCCAGCACGCGCTGGGGCAAGCCCAGAGCCGCGCCCGCCGCGCCGCGGAAATAGCCGCTGCCGTCCAGCCGTTCGTAGGCATACGAGGCCAGTTCGGCGGCCTCGCTCAGGCCCTTGATCTGGCGCGCCGCGCGCGCGGTCCAGTAGGGCATCAGGCGCACCTGCTCCCATTGGTCCGGCGACAGCTTGCCGGCGGTGTTCCACAGGCGGTTCGGCAGCGCGGCGCGGCCGATGCCGTGGACCAGCGCGGCGGCCTGCAAGCGCGCCTGCGTCGCCGCGTCCAGGTCGAGCCGCGCGGCGGTGGCCACCGCCAGCGCCGCCACCCGGCGCGAATAGCCGGCCAGCCAGGGCAGCTTGAGTTCGGCCACGTCGGCCAGCAGCGTCAGCGCGGCGGGCGCGCCGGGGCGGCCGCCGGCCAGGTTCCAGTCGGCGCCGTCGGGCGGATCGGCGTCGATCCGGTCGAGCCAGGCCGGGCCGTGGCGCACGGCCAGCGCGGCGACGTCGGCGGGATACTTGGCGCCGGCCTGCTGGCGCAGGAAGTCCAGCGCGCTGTCGCGGCCATGGGCGCGGCTGGGGATCTCCAGGTCGCTGGCGGCGTTGACGATGAACGCCAGCGGCGAGACGGCGTCGCCGCCCAGCGCCTGCGGCATGCCCTTGCCGTCGTGGCGCTCGAAGGCGTGGCGCAGCCCGGCCACCACCGCGTCGGGCATGCCCAGGCTGACGGCGACGTCGCCGGAGATCTCGCAATGGATCAGCGCCAGCGGCACGATCAGCGACTGCGTGCGCGCATCCAGCGGTGGCAGGGTCTGCGCCATCATGGCCTCGCGCGAGGCGATGTCGTCGCCCAGCAGTTCGGCGAAGCCGCCGGCGTTGGCGGTGCAGCCGGACCAGCGCAGCAGCGCCACCGCGCGGGCGTGGTCCTGGCCAGCCGCGTCCAGGCCTTGCGCCGCGGCCAGCAGTCCCGCCAGGCAGGCGGTGCGGCGCGAATGGTCGGTGGCGCGGCCCATGCTGAGGTCGCCGATGAAGGCCATGGCCAGCACGGCGTCGGTCAGTTCAATGGCGCTATCGGCGATCATGGGGCCAGGCGGGGCGATGAATGGGCGGCAACAGGAGAGGGCGGGAAGGCGAGAACCGGCGCATCGGTCAATCATCCGATACCGCGCGACCGGCGGGAAAACGACACTGGCGTCAACCAAGCGCCACGTCGGCGTTTGATCCCGAAAAAGGAATCTCCATGAAGCGCCATATTATCGCAGCCTCCCTCCTGGTCGCCGGCCTGTTCGCCGCGCCCGTCTCGCAATCGTTCGCCGCCGAGCCGGCCGCCGCGCGGCCGTCCGTCGTCATCGTGCACGGCGCCTTCGCCGACGGCTCGGACTGGGCCAAGGTGGTCGCCCTGCTGCAGGCCAAGGGCGTGCAGGTGCAGGCGGTGCAGAACCCGCTCGAATCGCTGGCCGGCGACGTGGCCGCGGCCAACCGCGCCATCGACAACCAGCCCGGCAAGGTGGTGCTGGTCGGCCATTCGTGGGGCGGCACGGTGATCACCGAGGCCGGCAACCATCCCAAGGTCGCCAGCCTGGTGTACGTGGCCGCGTTCGCGCCCGACGCCGGCCAGTCGGTGGCGACGCTGACCGAAGGCACGCCCAAGGCGCCGGGCTCGGACAGCATCGGCGCCGACAGCCACGGCTGGCTGAGCCTGTCGGCCGCCGGCCTGGCGCGCGATTTCGCGCAGGACGTGCCGGCCGCGCAGGCCAGGGTGATGGCGGCCACGCAGGGTCCCATCAAGGCCAGCGCCTTTGGCGAACCGGTGTCGACCGCCGCGTGGAAAACCAAGCCGTCGTGGTTCGTGGTCAGCAACCATGACCGCATGATCCTGCCGGCGCTGCAGCACCAGATGGCCAAGCGCATCGGCGCCAAGGTCACCGACCTGCAGACCAGCCACGTGCCGCAGCAATCGCAGCCGGAAGCGGTGGCGCGGGTGATCCTGGACGCGGTGGCCAGCGTGAAGTGAGGGCTGTGACCGCCCGGTGACGTGACATCGGGCGGTCACGCATGAACGCCGCGCGTCCGTCGGGACGCGCGGCGTTTCAGCATCCGGACGCCAGTTGTTCGAGCGGCGCGAGCCGCAGCACGTAGAGCGTGCCGCGGCGGCTGGCGATGATGCCTTCGCGGCGCCACTTGGAGAAGATGCGGCTGAGGGTCTCGGCCCGCATGCCGAGCTTGACGGCGATCTGCGAGTGGCTGAGCGGCAGGACCACAGGTTGGCCGACTTGCGGCTTGCCGAAGCGCAACAGGTATTCGGCCAGCCGTTCCTGTGCCGAACTGGAAGTGAGCCAGTCGATCCGGTCGGTGTGGTGCCGCACCAGCGCGGCGCCATGGGCGGCGACGCGGCTGGCGAAGCGGCCGTCTTCGCGGCACAGTTGCAGGAAGGCGCCTTGATGCAGCAGGCAACCATTGCCGCCGCGGCTGGCGCGGACATGATGCAGATGGCGCGGGGTCGGCTCGAACATCGCCAGCACCGACAGCCAGC
The DNA here is from genome assembly GCF_001298995.1 of Achromobacter sp. 2789STDY5608615. NCBI lineage: Bacteria > Pseudomonadati > Pseudomonadota > Betaproteobacteria > Burkholderiales > Alcaligenaceae > Achromobacter > Achromobacter sp. 2789STDY5608615. The sequence continues at coordinate 36,311 of NZ_CYTY01000002.1, read as the reverse complement.
CGCCCGGGCCGACTTCGCCAAATACCTTGTCATCGCCATCGGCGGTGTAGCGCAGGCCCTGGACCAGCCCCTCGCACACCAGCAGGCAGGCGGTGGCAGGCTGGCCTTCGGAAAACAGCGTGTCGCCCGCCTCGAAGCGCAGCCAATGGGCGCGCGCCGCCAGCGTGCCAAGCGCCGCGTCGGCGATGTCCTCGAACCAGGGATGGCGCCGCAATGCGGCGAGTAGAAGCGACTGAGACGAATTGACAATAGTCATTTGATCGGCGGAGGAGGCTACCTAGAATTCGAATCGAAAATGATTCCTGTTCAAGATGCCATCCCCGTGAAAAAATACAAGGCCTGGACCGCGCCGCAACCGCGCCGTCTTATAAGTTTTCCCATTGCCTTGAGCGCCTTGTCGGCGGCGTTGTCGTGGTCGTCCGGCGCGATGGCGCAGGGCCCCGTGCGCTTCACCGACATGCTCGGCAATCCGGTCACCCAGGCTGCGCCTGCGACGCGCGCGGTCTCGCTGCCGATGCCGGGCGGCACGCTGTTGATGTCGCTGGACGGCGGTTCGCCGCAACACCTGGCCGGCATGCACCCCGACTCCTATGCGCGCATGGCCGACCCGGTGCCGTCGCGCCTGTTTCCGCACATGGAACACGTGCGGTCGGACATCACCCGCTCCGGCTTCGTGCCGAACGTGGAAACCCTGCTGCAGATCCGTCCTGACATGGTGTGGCAGTGGGGACACATGGGCGATGATCTGATCGCGCCGCTGCGCAACGCCGGCCTGCCGGTGGCGGCGCTGCTTTACGGCACCGACGTGCGCACCCGTGAATGGATCCGGTTGATGGGCCATTCGCTCGGGCAGGACGCGCTCGCCGACCGGCAACTGGCGTGGCGCGATGACATACGCGCGCAGATCCTCGGCGTCACCGCCGGCCTGCGCGCCGACGAGCGCCCCGGCGTGTTGTACCTGTCGCGCTACCGGCCGCAATTGCGCACCTCGGGCGCGGGCAGCAGCTTCGATGACGACATCCAATTGACCGGCGGACGCAACGTGGCGGCGTCGGTGGTCGGCACCGGCCAATCGGTCGGCATCGAGCAAGTCATGGCCTGGGCGCCAGACGTGATCCTGCTGAACAATTTCGAGTCCGGCCTGACGCCCGCCATGATCTATGCCGACCCGTTGTTCGCGGACATTCCGGCCGTGCGCAGCCACCGCGTCTACATGATTCCGGCCGGCGGCTACATCTGGGACCCCCCAAGCCAGGAATCGCCGTTGTACTGGCAGTGGCTGAGCCAGTTGCTGCATCCGGGGCGGTTCGACTGGCCGTTGCGCGAGCACATCGCGCAGGCCTACACCTGGCTGTGCGGGTATGACATCGACGCCGCCGACATCGACAAGGTGTTGCGCATGCGTTTGAATCAGGGGGCAACCGGCTATGACCGCCTGCATTGAACGGGCCGCCGCCCCCGGCGAAGGCCGGCGGTGCGCGTGGCCCTGGTGGCTGATGATCGCCGCAGTGCCGCTGTCGGCGCTGGCCGCGTTGTGCGTGGGGCGCTATGCCTTGCCGGCGTCGCACGTGGCCGCCGCGCTGGCAAAGGCGGCATTGCCCGATGGCCTGGCATCGTGGCTGCCATCCATCGCCGACGCCGAGCGCCGGGTGGTGTTGCTGGTGCGCCTGCCGCGGGTGCTACTGGCGCTGCTGGCCGGCTCCAGCCTGGCATTGTGCGGCGCGGCCTTGCAGGGCGCCTTCCGCAACCCCCTGGTCGGGCCGCAGATCCTCGGCATTTCCTCCGGCGCCGCGTTCGGCGGCTGCGCCGCGATCCTGCTGTTCTCGTCGTTGGGGGCGACGCTGGGGCTGGCCTTCGCTGGCGGGCTGCTGGCGGTGGCCATCGTCTACGTGCTCGGCCGCTCGCAAGGGCGCACCACCGTCCTGATGCTGGTGCTGGCGGGGGTGGTCACCAGCGCGTTCTTTTCCGCGCTGATTTCGCTGGCCACCTATTTCGCCGACCCCTACGACAGCCTGCCGGCCATCGTGTTCTGGCTGATGGGCAGCTTCGCCACGGCGTCGTACGTCAAGCTGGGCGCGGCGGTGGCGCCCATCGCGGCGGGCATGGGGCTGTTGTTCGCGCTGCGGTTCCGCATCAACGTGCTGTCGCTGGGGGACGAGCAGGCCAGCGCCATGGGGCTGGCGGTCGAGCCGCTGCGCTGGATGCTGCTGGGCTGCGCCACGCTGGTGGTGTCGGCCAGCGTGGCGGTGTCGGGCACGGTGGGCTGGGTCGGGCTGGTGGTGCCGCATATCGCGCGCATGCTGGTCGGCCCCGACCACCGCGTGCTGCTGCCCGCCAGCGCGTTGCTCGGCGGCACCTACATGGTGTGGGTCGATACCGTGGCCCGCAGCGCCACCAGCGCCGAGATACCGCTGGGCGTGATCACCGCGCTGGTCGGCGCGCCGTTGTTCGCTTGGCTGTTGCGCCGCACGCAAGGCCGGGAGGCGGGCCATGCTTGAACTGGATCGCCTTGCCGTGCAGGCTGGCGGCCGCCTGCTGCTGTCCGATCTGTCGCTGCGCGTGCCGGCCGGGGGCGTCCTGGCGGTGCTGGGGCCGAATGGCCGTGGCAAGACTACCTTGCTCAAGACGCTGCTGGGCGTGCAGCCGCCGGCCGCCGGCGCGGTGCGCCTGCGCGGCCATGCCGCCTATGTGCCGCAGCGCACGGATTCGCTGTTCGCCTACGACGTGCTGGCCATGGTGACCATGGGCCGCGTGCGCCACCTGCGCTGGTGGGCCTCGCCCGGCCCGCGCGACCGCGACATTGCCCGCGAGTGCCTGCGCGCCGTGCGGCTGGAGCATCTGGCGGCGCGGCCCTTTCACGCGCTCAGCGGCGGCGAACAGCAGTTGGCCTGCATCGCGCGGGCCATGGCCAGCGCCAGCCCCATCATCGTGCTGGACGAGCCCAGCGCGGCGCTCGACCTGCGCAACCAGGACGTGATCCTGTCGCTGCTGCGGCGGCTGGCGGGCGAGGGCATGACGGTGGTGTTCTCGACCCACCAGCCGCAGCACGCGCAGCACATCGCCGACCAGACCCTGTTGATGCATCCCGACGCCTGCGAGGCCGGGCCCACCGGGCTGATGTGCACCGACGAACGCCTGAGCCGGCTGTATGGCTTGCCGGTACGGGTGACAACCATCACCGCCGACCGCCGCGAGGTGCCGGGCGTGATTCCTCTTTTCCATTGAATCCGATGAACACCATCGTCTATTTGAATCACTGGACCGGCGCCGGTCCCGCCGCGTTGACCGGCGGCGATGCGCCGCCGGCCATCGCCGAACCCCTGTACGCCCTGCATCGTTTGGAACTGGCGGCGGTACGGGCCCTGCTGGTGCCGGCCAATACCGACCAGCGCTACCTGCTGTCGCAGCAAGCGCGGCTGGAGGCGTGGCTGCTGGCCGGTGGCACGATGGTGTTCAACGGCCACGTGGCCTATCCCTTCCTGCGCTGGCTGGCGCCGTTCGTGCCGGGCCCGGCGCGCGGCATCGAGGGACTGCGGCTGCACCGCGCCCAGGCGCATCCCGTGTTCGATGGCGTCGATCCCGAACACCTGACCTTCCGCCGCGGCGTGGCCGGCTTCTACGCGCGCGGCGGCAATCCGCCGCCGGCCGGCGCCAGCGTGCTGCATACGCTGGGGCCGGACGCGGTGCCGGTGGACTGGGTGCTGTCCTTGCCCGGCGGCGGCCGCCTGCTCACGCATTCCGGCAACGACATGTGGATGTATGCGGGCAGCGCGGACAGCACCCGCCGCATTGTGCCGCAACTGGTCGACTGGCTGCGCGGGGAGGCGGCATGATCCACGACGCCCATTCCGTTTCGAACCGGCGCGCGCCGGTGATCGCCGCGCTGGACGCCGGCACCTACTACCACCATCGCACCTTCCGCACGCCGGAACTGGCGGCGCACATCGACCGGGTGATCTACCTGCCGGAACTGGATGACGCCGCCCTGGAGGGCTGCGACGCCTTGATCGTGTCGTGCCGCATCAACCCCGAGTTGCTGGTGGCGCAGCGGGCGCGCCTGGCCCGCTTCCTGGCCGCCGGCAAGACGCTGGTGGCGATGGGCGAGACCGGCTCGCACCGCTGGCTGGATGGCGTGCGCTGGACCGATTGCGAAGTGAATTTCTGGTGGTGGAAGACGCCGGGGGCCGATCCTGGCCTGCGGCTGGCGGCGCCCGACCATTCGCTGTTTCGCTACCTGACGCTGGCCGACGTCACCTGGCACCAGCACGGCACCTATGCGCCGCCGCCAGGCGCGGTATCGCTGGTCGACAAGGTCGGCGCCGGCTCGGTGCTGTACGAGGATCGGTGCAGCACCGCGGGCCGGCTGATCGTCACCTCGCTCGATCCGATGTACCACCACGGCAGCTATTTCATGCCGGCCACCAGCCGCTTCCTGCGCGGCTTCCTGCCGTGGCTGAAAGATTCCACGCCCGCCGCCTGAGGCGGCTTCCTTCCCGCCTCCGGGCTATTGCGTTTTTTTCGTATGACTCATTCCTTCCCGTCCTCGCCCTTCGTCCGCGCCATCCTGCTGGCCGCCGCCAGCCTCGGCGCGCCCGCCATGGCCGCCGAGACCGCCGCGCAACTTCCCGCCATCCGCGTCACGGCCGAAGACGCCGCCGTCGACGATGGCCGCCTGCATGCCATTGGCGCCACGCCGCCGCCGGCGACGCTCGACCATACGGTCACGCAATCGGTGTCGGTGGTGGATCGCCAGGATCTCGACCGACTCAGCGCCATCAGCACGCTGGAGCTGCTGGGCCGCATCCCGAACGCCACCATCAATCTGGGCGGCGGCATTGGCGGCACCCTGTTCCTGCGCGGCATGGACACGCTCGATATGCGGGTGCCCGTGTTCATCGACGGCGATCGCTTTCGCGGCCGCAATAAATTGCAGTTCATGCTCATCAGCCCCACCGAGCTGGAAGCGGTCGAGGTGGTGCGGGGGGGCTGATTCGGCGCGCTTTGGCAGCGATGGGCTGGGGGGCTTGATCAACTTCGTCACCAAGCGCGCCCATGGCAATCTGGAGCACGGGTTCACCGTGGATGGCGGCGAGGTGTCGACCACCTGGCAGAGCAATGGCAACGGCAGGCAGGCCAACGCGGCGCTGGAGGCGGCCGGCGATGGCTTCGACCTGCGCGTCTATGCCACCGGGCGGCGCGCCGGCAACTTCCGCAGCGCCGAGGGCGAAGTGCCGAACAGTGATTTCCGCAGCGCGGGCGGCGGCATCGTGCTGGGCTACATGCCCGACGCGCGCCAGCGCGTCGAGATCAGCGGCCGCATGGCGCACGTCAACGAAGGCTGGGCCGGCACGGTGCCGCCCTATCCGCTGGCCACCACCCGCAGCAATCCCTTGAACGTCAAGCAGGGAAGGCTGGCGTATCGGGGGGAGTTCGACGGCGTGATCAGCGAGTTGCGCGCCAGCCTTTATGTCAACGCGTTCGATACCACGCTGGTGGTGCACAACCAGGCCAATCCAAATCGCGTGCTGGATGTGCAGCGCCACGTGCCTGGGCCACTGGCCTACGGGGGAAGTCTCGCGGCAACGCTTCCGTGGGCCACTGTCGCCACCACGGTCGGCATGGATTTCATGCATGAAAACTGGCCCGGCCAGGGGCGGCGCACGCAGGTAACAGCGCGTCAGCCCGACGGCGGCACGATCGTCAATCGCGGTGCTTGGGTTCCCAGCGGACCGGCCCGCTACCAGACCAATATCGGCGCATTCCTCAGCAATGAGTGGACCATTTCGCCGAAATGGACGTTGACCGCCGGCGGTCGCCTGGATTGGTACCGTTCCGATGTCGACCTTGACCCCTTGCCGTCGCCCGATCTGCTGCCGGCGTTCCGCGCGGCGCGGAACAACCAGCAGACCGCCACCACGGGCAGCCTTGGGCTGTCGTACCGCGCCACCAAGGTGATCGAATTGTTGGGCAGCGTTGGCAACTCGTTCCGGATGCCGTGGATCTTCGACATGTTCGACGCCGGCTTTACCGGCGCCAGCTATTCCTTCCCCAATCCCCAGCTCAAGCCCGAGCGCGGCGCCAACGTGGATGTCGGCGCTCGGCTGCATTTCGAGGATGCCACGGTCGGCCTGACGGCGTTCCGCAGCGATTTCAGGGATTTCATCGAGAACATCAATACTCTGTACAACGGCCTGCCGGCGACGCAGAAGGGCAATGTCGGCAAGGTCCGCGTGCAGGGGCTGGAAAGCGACTGGCGCTGGCAAGTGACGCGCGCGCTCAACCTGTATGGCAGCGCCGGCTATCTGCATGCCACCAACCGGATCACCAATCGGCCGCTGCCTTCCATCGCCTCGCTCAGTGGCCTGATGGGCCTGCAGTACGTCGGCCCGAATGACGCCTATGCCTTCAGCGGCGAATTGCAGTGGGCCAAGGGGCAGGCCCGCTATGACGACCGCAAGGAATACCCGGCGGCCGGCTTTGGCGTGGTCAACCTGTCCGCGCAATTGCAGTTGGACCGGCTGGGCTTGCCGAAGGTGGGCAATACCCAGGCGGTGTTCAGCATCAACAACCTGTTCGACCGCGCGTATCGCACCGCCGCCACGGCGTCGAATGTCAATTACCCCATGACGGGCCTTAACCCGTTGCTGCAACCGGGGCGTAGCGTCAATGTGACGTTGCGGACGCGGTTCTGAGCCTGTCGCGCTGGGCCTTGTTGTCCCGCGCGACGGCTTTCATCGCCGCCGCGCAAGGCGGCGTTCCTCCGGCCTTCGGGCTTTGCTTCTGCATTCCTGTATGACTCATCCCTTTCCGCCTTCGCCCTTCGTCCGCGCTTTCCTGCTCGCGGCCACCACCCTTGGCGCGCCCGCCGTGGCCGCCGAACCCGCGCAGTTGCCGGCCATCCGCGTCACGGCCGGCGACGGCGCGGACGACGGCCGCCTGCATGCCATCGGCGCCGTGCCGCCGCCGGCGACGCTGGACCATGCGGTGACGCAATCGGTGTCGGTGGTCGACCGCCAGGACATCGACCGGCTCAGCCCCATCAGTACCCTGGAGCTATTGAGCCGGATTCCGAACGCCACCATCAACCATACCGGCGGCATCGCCGGCACCGTGTTCCTGCGTGGCATGAATACCAATGACATGCGGGTGCCTGTCTTCATCGACGGCAACCGCTTCCGTGGCCGCAATACCCTGCAATTCATGTTGATCAGTCCGACCGAGCTGGAACAGGTCGAGGTGGTGCGGGGGGCCGGATTCGGCGCGCTTCGGCAGTGATGGGCTGGGCGGCCTGATTAACTTCGTCACCAAGCGCGCCCATGGCAATCTGGAGCATGCATTTCAGCTCAATGGGGGCGAGGTGTCGGCTTCGTGGCGCAGCAACGCCAACGCGATGCAGGCCAACGCCGCGTTGGAGGCGGCCGGCGACGGATTCGACCTGCGCGTGTACGCCACCGGCCGGCGCGCCAGCAATTTCCGCAGCGCCACCGAGGAAGTGCCCAACAGCGGTTTTCGCGGCGCGGGCGGCGGCATCGTGCTGGGCTACATGCCGGATGCGCGCCAGCGCATCGAGATCAGTGGCCGCAGGGCGCACGTGAACGACGATGCGGCCGGCGCGGTGCCGCCGTATCCGCTGACCAGCAGCCACCGCGATCCGTTGGCCGTCAAGCAGGGCAAGCTGGGCTATCGCGGCGAGTTCGATGGCCTGATCAGCGAGTTGCGGGCCAGTCTTTACGTCAACGAATTCGACACCACCCTGGCGGCCCACAACGAGGTCAATGCGGCGCGCGTGGTCGATGTGCGCCGTCATGTCATCGGACCGCTGGTCTACGGCGGCAATTTCGCGGCGACCATCCCGTGGGCCAAGGTCGCCACCACGCTTGGCATGGACTTCATGCACGAAACCTGGCCGGGCCAGAAGCTGCGCACCTGGACGACGGTGCGCCGGCCCGATGGCGGCACCACCACCAACCGTGGCGACTGGATCCGCAGCGGACCGACCCGCTATCAGACCAACATTGGCCTGTTCCTGAGCAACGAATGGAATCCCGCGCCAAAATGGACGGTGAGCGCTGGCGGCCGCTTCGACTGGTACCGTTCCGACGTTGGCCTGAGCCCGTTGCCATCGCCCGATCTGCTGCCGGCCTTCCGGGCCGCGCAGAACAATCAGCAAACGACGACTACCGGTAGCCTGGGCCTGTCATACCGGGCCACGGAGGTGATCGAATTGCTCGGCACCGTTGGCAATTCATTCCGCATGCCATGGATTTTCGACATGTTCGATGCCGGCTTCACGGGCACCAGCTACACCTTTCCCAATCCCCAGCTCAAGCCTGAGCGCGGCGTTAACGTGGATGCCGGGACGCGCCTGCATTTCGACGATGCCACGGTTGGCCTGACGGCATTCCGCAGCGACTTTCGCGATTTCATCGAAAGCGTGGATACGATGTACCTGGGCTTGCCCGCGACACAGCGGCGCAACGTCGGCAAGGTGAGGGTGCAGGGGGTGGAGAGTGATTGGCGCTGGCAGGCGACGCGTTCGCTCAACTTCTACGGCAGCGCCAGCTACCTGCACGCGACCAATCGGGTTACGGGCCGGCCGCTGCCGTCCATCGCCACGCTCAGCGGCTTGATGGGAGTGCAGTATGTAGGGCCGAATGAGGCCTACGCGTTGAGCGGCGAGTTGCAGTGGGCGAAGGGACAGAACCGATACGACTATCGCAAGGAGTATCCAGCGGCAGGATTCGGGGTGATCAATCTGTACGCGCAGTTGCAGCTGGACAAGTTGGGCCTTCCGCAGATCGGCAACACTCAGGCGGTGTTGAGTATTAACAACCTGTTCGACCGCGCCTACCGCACCGCGGCCACGGCCTCCAACATCAACTATCCGATGACGGGCCAGAACCCGTTGCTGCAGCCGGGGCGCAGTGTGGGGGTGACGTTGCGCACCCGGTTCTAAGATGGGATAGCGGGGCCGTCATGCGCGGATGGACGGCTATGTTCTTGTTCCATCGCGGTGGGGGTGGATATGATTGCTGTCCTGCAAGGATCCCATCCACTCATCCCCAATTCCCTGTGCAATGAAAAATGAATTGAAGAGTAGGCGCAAGACGGCTGATTCTGACTGGCTGCAAGAGCGGCTCGACAGAATCCTTGCCTTCCTCCAGCAGAATACCCAATGGAACAGGAAATTCCAGGAAAGTGAGTACGCGCGTTGCCTTTCGGGTTGCTCCTCTGCTCGTGACAGGCTGGTCAGCTTCTTGCACTTGAATGTCAGCACACAATCCCGTGTCGACATGGACGGACTGACAGCGTTTTGGCAGCGGCTTCATCGGGCTAATGACGAGCAGACCTCTTCCTTGCGCGCTTTCACCGCGTACCTGCAAGAACAAGGCAGTGAGCGTGTCAAGAAGCAGACGCCCGCATTTACGGCCTCTGAAGCCGACGCTGACGAATGGGCCGCGCTATTTCTGGCTCTGAACGCCCAAGGAGGGTGGGGGATCAAAACGACCGCGCTTTTCGTCAAGGCCGCGATCAGGCTGCATGAAGGCCCCAAGCATCTCCATTTCTGGCCCGATGCGACGTCGACGGTGGGCGCCTCCCTGAAAAGTAAACCCTACCTGCCCGTAGACAGGGTCATCTTGCACATCTTTCGGACGCTGGGGCTTGCATCTCCCCGCGTTGAAACTATCAACGCGAGGCTGAGGGCGCGATACTCGGCCGATGAGATGCTCATATGGGATGACCTTTGGTTTTGGGGCTTCTTCACGCAAGAGGGCAATGGCGAGAACCGGACCCTGGGTTGGAATCCAGGCAAATTCTGGCACCAGCTGTCGTCGCCGAAGTGCGAGGCCGACAAGCTGGAGTTGCTATGCCTGGAGTTCCTGAAGTTGCTTGAGGCCGCGCCCACGGCCACCATCGAGCCGAGGCTGGCGGCTTGATCCACGGTTCAAGCCGCCGTCTGCCTACCAGTAGTACTTCACCGACGCCACCACCGTGCGGCCGTTGCCGAACATGCACACGCCGTACGACTGGCAGCCGCTGACGTAGCGCTTGTCGAACAGGTTGGTGGCGTTCAGGCCGAAGCGCCAGTTCGGCATCTCGTAGTGCAGGCCGGCGTCGTAGACGGTGTAGCTGGGGATCTTCAGCGAGTTGTCGGACGCGCCCGCGGCCGAGCTCTGGTAGCGCACGCCCGCGCCGGCGCCGAAGCCTTCCAGCGGCCCGGTGCGCCAGGTCCAGTCGGCCCACAGCGACGCCATCTGGCGCGGACGCGGGATGTCCACCGGCCACTTGCCCTGGGTCTCGTCGTTGGCCTTGGTGATCTTGACGTTCTGGAACACGTAGGCGCCGACGATGGACAGTTCCGGCGTGATCTTGCCGACCGCGCTCAGCTCGATGCCCTGCGAGCGCACCGCGCCGGTCTGCACGTAGCTGCTGTTGGTGGGGTCGTTCGGGTTGTTGGTGACGACGTCGGTCTGCTTGATCTGGTAGACCGCGGCGTTCAGCGTCAGGTTCTTGCCGTCGGGCTGCCAGCGCAGGCCGGCCTCGATCTGTTTGCCCTGGGTCGGCTTGGCCCAGCTGCCGTCGGCCAGGCGCGTGTTCGAGACCGGGTTGAACGAGGTCGAATAGCTGACGTAGGGTGACAGGCCATAGTCGCCCAGGTAGGTCAGGCCGACGCGGCCGGTGAAGGCCTGGTCCAGCTGCGAGGTGCGGGTGTCGGCCTCGCGGTCGCTCTGGCGGGTGCGGGCCCAGTCCTTGCGGCCGCCCAGCGTCAGCACCCAGCGGTCCCATTTGACCTGGTCCTGCGCGTACAGGCCGACCGTGTTCATGACGGTGTAGGTGTCGGTGCGCGGGTAGGCGTTGGGGCCGTAGAACAGCGATTTGTTGATCGGCGTGTAGACCGGGTTGTACAGGTTCAGCGACGGCGCCTGCGCCAGCCATTCGCTGTCGGTGGTCGACTGGCGGCTGTATTCCAGGCCGGTCAGCAGCGTGTGTTCGAGCGCGCCGGTGCGGAATTTGGCCTCGGCCTGGTTGTCGACGTCGAAGCGGCTGTAGTTGAACTGGAAGATGCCGGCGTAGCGCGTGATCGAGGCCATGGTCGGATCGCTGTCATCCAGGCCGCCGCCGTAGACCGAGCGGTTGTTCAGCTGCAGGTGCATCAGGCGGGTGTTCTGGCGCAGGGTCCAGACCGAATCCAGCTTGTGTTCCAGCGCGTAGCCGAGCGACCACTGCTTCTTGTGGTAGTAGTTGAAGTCCGGCTCGCCGGTGTAGAGATCGCGCGAGATGCGGCCGTTGGGGTTGGGCAGCACCGTGCCCTGGGCGGGCAGGAAGTTGCTGGTGACATCGCCCCAGTCTTCCAGGAAGGTGGCCGACAGCGTCAGGCTGGTGGCGGCGCTGGGCTGCCAGCGCAGCGACGGCGCCAGGACCACGCGCTGGTCCTTGTTGGGGCCGGTCTGGGCGTTGCCGTCGCGGCCCACGCCCAGGATGCGGTACGACAGCGTGCCGTCCTCGTTGAGGCTGTCGCCGAGGTCGAAACTGAGCTGCTTGCGGGCGTAGTTGCCGACCTGGGTCTCGATCTCGCGGATGCGCTCGCCGTTGGCCAGCTTGCTCTGCACGTCGACGATGGCGCCGGGATCGCCCTGGCCGTACAGCACCGAGGTCGGGCCGCGCAGCACGGTGATGCTGTCGATCAGGTAGGGATCGACGCGCCAGCTGGCCAGGTTGAGCGTGTTGGGCACCTGCAGGCCGTCGACGTAGGCCGTGGGGGTGAAGCCGCGCAGGGCCGAGTACCAGTCGGAGCGGTTGTCCGAGCCATAGCTGGAGAAGCCGGGCACGTAGTGCAGCGCCTGGTTGATGTCGGTGGCGCCGGTCATCTCGACCTGCTGCGCGGTGACCACGTTGATGGTCTGCGGGATCTCGTTGAGCGCCGTGTCGGTCTTGGTGCCGGTGCGGCTGCGGCGCGCAACCAGGCCTTCGACGGCCTCGCCGCGCGCGTCGCCGTAGACCGACACGCTGGGCAGGGTGGCGGTGTCGCCGGCCGGCTGCTGCACCACCGCGGTGTTGCCGTTGATGCGCGCCACCAGGCCGGTGCCCGCCAGCAGCCGGTCCAGCGCCTGCTGCGGTGTCAGCGTGCCGCTGATGGCCGGCGCGCGGCGGTCCTGCACGGCTTCGGGCAGGTAGTAGACCTGCAGCCGGGTCTGGCGGCCCAGTTGCAGCAGCGCTTGCGCCAGCGATTGGGCCGGGATGTCGATCTTGACGGCGGCGGCCTGCGCGTGGACGGCGGACGGCGCGGCGCCCAGGGCGACGGCGAGGGCAAGGGTCAGGGTGCCGAGGGCGGCATGCAGCGGCGTGGCGCGGGGGCGCGGGAGGCGGGTGGGCCTGGCGGAAATCTGGGTCACGATGGCGCTCGATCGGGGCGGCGGTTTCCGCGAGGGAACCGGCCGGCGGGTTCATGCGGGGCGACAGCCTCCGCTTACCTGCTAAGAGCGGATCGGACACCGAACCCCGTAATGATTCTCAAATCAAAATAGAAACAAGATGTATCTTCGCCGGCGCGGCGCCGGGTCAACGGGCGACGAGGTCGCTGCCGCCGTCGGCGCGCGGCGCCACGCGCACCGGGATCAGGGCGGGCAGGGCGGTCAGGAAGCCGCGCGTGTCGTCGATGTCGAACACGCCGGCGATGCGGATGCCGCGCAGCGCGGCGGCGACCCGGATGGGCTGTTCGCGGTAGCGGTTGATCTCGTCCACCACCTGCGCCAGCGGCACGTTGTCGAAGACCGCCTTGCCCTGTTTCCAGGCGGTGAGCGCGGCCACGTTCACGCTTTCGACCTGCAGCGGGTCGCCCTGGCGCGCCAGGCTGACGCCCTGGCCGGCGGCCAGCAGCACCCGTTCGCGCTGCCACCTGGCGCCGGTGGCGACCTCGACCGAGCCGGATTCGACCGCCACCGCCAGCCGCTGGCGGTCATAGCGCACGTTGAAGCGCGTGCCGGTGACGCGCACGCGGCCCAGCTCGGTCTCGACGATGAAGGGCCGGGCCTTGTCCGGCGAGACCTCGAACAGGATTTCGCCGGCCTGCAGCGCCACATGGCGCTCGTCGCGGGTGTAGCGCACCTCGGCCTGGGTGGCGGTGTTGAGCGTCAGGACCGAGTCGTCCTGCAGCGCCACCCGGCGGCGTTCGCCGCGGCCGGTGGCGTAGCGCTGCTGGAACAGCGTTTCGGCCGGCCACCACAGCGGCCAGGCCAGGCCCGCGCCGGCGGCGGCGCAGGCGGTGGCGGCCAGGCCCCAGGCCAGCCGGCGGCGTTCGGGCGATACGGCGCGGGCCGGCGGCCGCCGCGCCAGCAGCGGGCGCAGGTCGCGGTCGGGCACGGCCTGGGCCAGGCCCCAGACCTGCAGCATCTCCTGGTAGGCGCGCTCGTGGGCGGCATCGGCCTGGCGCCACGCGTCGAACTGGCGCCGTTCGGCGGCCGTCATCAGGCCGCCGTGGTCGCGCGCGAACCAGTACGCCGCCGCGTCCAGCGGATCCCTGGGAGGCTTGGCGAGCTCAGTCATGGCGAATAGGCATGCAGGCGGGTGTGCAGGTGCCGCATGGTGCGGGTGAGGTATTTTTCGACGCTGCTGACCGACAGCCCCAGCTGCGCGGCGATTTCCGGCACGGTCCAGCCTTCCAGCCGGTGCCAGGCGAAGACCACGGCGCAGGGTTCGGGCAGTTCGTCCAGCGCCTGGCGCAGCGCGCGCGACAGTTGCGCGGTGCGGGCGCCGGCCTCGGGGCCGTCCTGCGCGGGGTGCTCGTCGTCGTCCAGGTCCTGCAGCGGGATGGCGGCCGTGCGCAGCTGCCTATGGTACTGGTTCGCCAGCCCGTGGTAGACGCTGCGGTGCAGATAGGCGCGCGGGTTGTGGATCGCCGAGACGTCGCCTTCGAGCATGTTGGCGATGGCGTCGTGGGCGGTGTCCTCGACATCGCCGCTGGCGTGTCCCTTGCGCTTCCATGTGCCCAGCAGCTCGCGATAGTAGGCGAGCCAACCGTGTTCGGCGGGGCGGGTCCGGCGCATGCGGGGGCAACGTGGAAGGGACGAAACCGCCGATTATTGCAAATAAGAATAATTCTTGTAAAGCCGGCCGGGGCGTGCGGGCTGCCGCCCCGGCCGGCGCCGCCGCTACAGCGCGCGGCTATGCTGACCGGCGCCCAGCGCGCCGCCGCGCTGGCGGGCGGCCTCGCGCTCCGGCGTGGGCAGGTAGATGGCGCACAGCAGGTTGGCGCCGGCGATGAGGGCGAACATCAGCGCCATCGGCTGCCAGGTCAGGCCGAAGGTGTGCGCCACCCACAGCCCCACCAGCGGCGTGGTGCCGCCGAAGATCGCGCCGCACAGCTGGAAGCTGAGCGAGATGCCGGTGTAGCGCATCTCCACCGGGAAGGCCAGCGGCAGGTAGGGCGCCAGCACCGCGTAGTAGGCGCCGATCAGGAAGATGGCGGTGAGGATGCCGATGGCGATGTTCTGGATGTCGCCGGTCAGGATCAGCATCATCATCGGCACGGCCCACAACGTCGACAGCGCGGTGACCCAGATCAGGAAGCGGCGCTCGCCGACCCGGGTGGCGATGTACGAGGCGATCGGGAAGCTGATCAGCTCGACCACGCCGGCCCAGGTCACCACGTCCAGGATCTGGCTGCGCGTGATCTTCAGGTAGGTGGTGGTGTAGGTGATCATCAGGGTGGTGACGAAGTAGAACCCGGAGATGCCCAGCAGGCACAGGCCGATGCCCAGCAGCAGCGCGCGCTTGCGTTCGCGCAGCACCAGGCGGATGGGGGCGGTGCTTTCCTTTTTCTTTTCCTTCAGGCGCGCTTCCAGTTCGGGGCTCTCGTTGACGCCGCGGCGGATGACGAAGGCCACCAGCACCAGCACGCCGCTGATGATGAAGGGCAGGCGCCAGCCCCATGACAGGAAGTCCTCTTTGGGCAGGTCCGACACCAGGCGGAACACGCCGGTGGCCAGGATCAGGCCGATGGGGCTGCCGTACTGCGGCGCCGAGGCCAGGAAGGTGCGCCACTTGGGCGGCGCGTGTTCGGCCGCGATCAGCACCGCGCCGCCCCATTCGCCGCCCACCGCGATGCCCTGCACCAGCCGCAGCGCGACCAGCAGCACCACGGCGGCCAGGCCGATGGAGTGATAGGAAGGCAGCAGCCCGATCAGCGTGGTGGCCACGCCCATCAGCAGCAGCGTGATGACCAGGCTCTGCTTGCGGCCGACGCGGTCGCCCAGGTGGCCGAACAGCACCGCGCCCACCGGCCGCGCGAAAAAGCCGATGGCGAAGGTGCCGAGCGAGGCCAGCGTGCCCATGAAGGGATCGTTGGTGGCGAAGAACACGTCGCCGAACACCAGGGCGGCCGCCGTGGCGTAGCAGTAGAAGTCGTACCACTCGATCATGGTGCCGAAGAAAGCGGCGGCCGCCGCCCTGACCGGCTGTCTGCGGCCATTCTGGTCTTGCATGGAATTCCCCTTGTTTGTCGCGGCTTTCCACGTTGGCGCCGCATTCGATACGGCGTTGACGATAGCAACTACTGGCTATATCTTGTATAGCCACAATCCAATCAGAGATAGGTCCACTTCATGAAGGAAGTCCTGCTCGCCGACCTGCTGTCCGGCGCGCTCTCGCGCGAGTCGCCCGACCCGCTGCAAAAGCAGATCTACGACATCGTGCGGCGCGGCGTGCTGGACCACACGCTGGTGGCGGGACAGCGCCTGCCGTCGTCGCGCGTGCTGGCCTCGGAGCTGGGCATTTCACGCATCACGGTGACGCTGGCTTACGAGCGGCTGATCGCCGAGAACTACCTCAGCGCGCGCGGCGGCAGCGGCACGTTCGTCGAGAAGACCGTGGACCGGCCGCTGCTGCGGCCGGCCTCGCCGGAGCACGTGCAGCGCCATGTGCCGGGCCTGTCCACGCGCGGCGAGGGCATCGCAGGCGGCGCGGCCGGGCTGGGCCAGCACACCGGCGCGTTCGTGCCGGGCGTGGCCGACGCCAGCCTGTTTCCGTTCCACCTGTGGCGCCGGCTGGTGTCGCGCCACCTGGGCAAGTCGAATCTGGCGCTGTCGGGCTACGCCAAGGACGGCGCGGGTTTCCTGCCGCTGCGCGAGGCCATCGCCAGCTACCTGCGGCTGGCGCGCGCGGTGGTGTGCGAGCCCGGGCAGGTCATCGTCACGGCGGGCACGCACCAGTCGGTCGACCTGTGCGCCCGCATGCTGACCGAGTGGGGCGACGCCGCGCTGGTGGAAAGCCCCTGCCACTGGGCCTTTCCGCCGGTGCTGGCGGCGGTCGGCGTGCGCGCGCATGCCGCCGTGGTCGATGACCAGGGCCTGGACCTGACGGCCAGCAAGCTGCCGCGCCGGGCGCGGCTATTGATCACCAGCCCGTCGCACCAATACCCGACCGGCGTGGTGATGCCGCTGGCGCGGCGCCTGGAGCTGCTGCAGGCGGCGCGGGCGCGCGGCCTGTGGGTGCTCGAGGACGACTACGACAGCGAGTTCCGCTACGACGGCGCGCCGATCCCGTCGCTGCAGGGCCTGGACGCCGACGGCCGGGTGATCTACATGGGCACCTTCAGCAAGACCATGTTCGCGGGCCTGCGCATGAGCTACATGGTGGTGCCGCCGCAGGTGGCCGAATCGTTCTCGCGCGCCTGCGCCAGCATCTATCGGCCGGGGCAGCTGCACCTGCAGGCGGCGCTGGCGGATTTCATGGCGGACGGCCATTTCTCGCACAACATCAAGCGCATGCGCACCGAGTACGCGGAGCGCCAGATCGTGCTGCGCGATGCAATCGCGGCGCGCGTCGGCGATGCGGTGCAGCTGTCGCAGGCGCGGGCGGGCCTGCATGTGTATGCGCGGCTCGATCGCAAGGTGTCGGTGCCGCGCCTGGCCGAGGCCGCCCGCGACGAGGGCATCGTGCTGGGGCAGCCGCATTACCTGCCCGACGCCGCCCGCGCCGCGCAGCCGGCGGTGGTGCTGGGCTATGGCGGTGTGCCGTGCGAGCGCATCGACGACGGGGTAGTGCGCTTTGCGCGGGCGCTGGGGCGGGTCGCCGAGGCCCGGCCGGCGCGCCGCGCCAGGGGCTGAAGCGACGGGGCGGCGCTTGGCGCGACGCACACCGCCGCACCCGCCTGTCGCCTACAGTTCCGCCAGCGTCTGGTCCGCCGCCGCCAGCAGCAGGTCGGCGTGTTCCCGCGCGAACGGCAGCTGCGGCCGCAGCTTGAGCACGTTGCCGTGCAGGCCGGTGGCGCTGAGCAGCACGCGGCGCTGGCGCATCAAGTTGACGAAGCGGTGCGTCTCTTCCTTGGCGGGCGTCTTCGCGGCGCGGTCCCGCACCAGTTCGACGCCGATGAAGAGACCGTCGCCGCGCACGTCGCCGATCAGCGCGTGGCGCTCGGCCAGCGCGCGGAAACCGTCGCGCAGGTATTGGCCGGTGCGGGCGGCGTTGGCCTGCAGGCCTTCGTCCTCGATCACCGAGAGCGTGGCCTGGGCCGCGGCGCAGGCCACCGGATTGCCGCCGAAGGTATTGAAGTAGCGCGCCTCGCGGCCGAAGCGTTCCAGGATGTCGGGGCGCGAGACCATCGCGGCGATGGGGTGGCCGTTGCCCATCGGCTTGCCCATGGTGACGATGTCCGGCACGAGATCGTGGCGCTGGAAGCCCCACATGCACGAGCCGGTGCGGGCGAAGCCGGCCTGCACTTCGTCGGCGATGAACAGGCCGCCGGCGTCGCGGATGGCCTGCACCGCCGGCGCCAGGAAGCCGGCCGGGTCGCTGTAGACGCCGTCGCTGGACAGGATCGTGTCCACCAGCAGCGCGGCCGGCTTGATGCCGTGGCGCCGCATGTCGTCGATGGCGGCCTGCACCTGCTGGCCGAACCATTGCCCGAGGGTGGCCGGGTCGTGGCGGTAGCTGTCGGGCGCGGCCACGGCGCGGGTGTCCACGCCCAGCGGCACGGCCTGGCCGAGCGACGGCGACACGGCGGCCACCGCGGCGGTGACGCCGTGGTACGCCAGCTGCGTGACGATGACGCCGGTGCCGCCAGTGTGGCTGCGCGCCACGCGCAGCGCGAGGTCGTTGGCCTCGCTGCCGGTGCAGGTGAAGATGACCTGCGACAGCGGCTGCGGGAACGTCGCCAGCAGGCGCTCGGCGTAGTCCAGCACGCCGTCGTGCAGGTAGCGGGTGTGGGTGTTCAGCACCGCCGCCTGCTCGGCGATGGCGCGCACCACGCGCGGATGGCTGTGGCCCACCGAGGCCACGTTGTTGTAGGCGTCCAGGTAGCGTTCGCCGTCGGCGCCGGTCAGCCACACGCCTTCGCCGCGCACGATGTGCAGCGGCTGGTCGTAGAACAGGCGGTAGGCCGGCCCCAGCACGCGCTGGCGGCGGGCGATCAGGTCGCGTTCGGCCTGCGGCAGCGCGTCGGCCGCGGCGGGGTCGAAGGCGTTGAGCATGGCTTGGTCTCGGCTCATACAAGAGTCTCCATGGGGGTCTGGCTAGCGGCCAGCAGGATGTCGCTGGCCTGCTGCCGGGGCAGGGCGTCCAGGCGCGCCAGGCCGGTCCAGGCCAGGCCGTTGTTGCGCAGGATGTACTGGCGGTTTTCGGGGTGCTGCTGCGCGCGCCAGCCGGTGATGGCCACCGTGATCAAGAGGCGCGTGGCGATCAGGTCGGGCAGCAGCGCGATTTCGGTCTCGGTCAATGGCAGCGTCTGGTGGTAGCTGGCCAGGCACTGGCGCAGGCCCACCGACAGCGGGTCGGGCGCGTCGTCGAGCAGATAGGCGGCGGCCACGGCCAGGTCCTGCGCCAGCGGCGCGCGCACCATGTCGCCGAAGTCGAGCAGCGCCGCGATCTGTTCGGGATCGTCGCGCGCGACCATCACGTTGTAGGGGTTGAGATCGTTGTGGATGACCTGGCGCCGCAACCCGCCCAGGCGCGGCCGCAGGTCATTGGCGAAGCGCTCGAGCTGGCGCTCGGCCAGCCGGCGGCGGTCCGCCTCGGGAATCTTCGGCAGCAGGTCGGCGATGCGGTCGGCGTGCTGCAGGTCCCACAGCAATTCGTGGTCGGCCATGGCGTGGTCGAAGCCGGCCAGGGCCAGGTCGAACTGCGCCAGGGCCCGGCCCAGCGCGCGGTACTGCGCCGGACTGCGCGCCACCTGGTGCAGCGGCACGCCATGCACGAAGGTCATCAGCCGCAGCGCGCGGCGCGCGCCGTCACCGGCGTCGTGCCAATGCACGTACTCGCCCTGCAGGCCGGCGATCAGGCGCGGCACCGGCGGCTCGCCGTCGGCCCGCATCAGGCGCAGCTGCGCCTGGGTGTGGAAGTCGGTGACCGCCGGGTCCTCGGCGGGGTGGGTGGCCTTGAGCACGTAGGCGCCGCCGGCGGCGTCGCGCAGCAGGAAGTTCTGGTCGCGTTCGCTCGACAGCAGCGTGGCCTGTGCCGCCAGGCCGTAATGGCGCAGCGCCAGGGTCTCGGCCTCGGGCAGGGACAGCTTGGGCGGCTCGGCCGCGAACAGCGCCTGGCCGGCGCTGGGGAGGTTGCCGCCGCTCATGCCTGACGCTCTTCCAGGCCGCACCACTCGGCGATGAACAGGGCGATGGTCTGGGTGACCTTGCGCACCGATTCCAGGTTGACCGCCTCGTCGTAACCGTGCGGCATGCGGCATTCCGGGCCGTAGACGATGGCCGGGGTGTCGGCGTACAGGCCGTAGAAGCGGGCGTCGGTGGCGGCCGACGTGGCGTATTCGCGCAGCGGTTCGCCGAACACCTGTTCGTGCGCGGCGCGCAGCGCGGCCTCGGCCTCGTCGGCGTTCTGCAGTTCGTAGCCCTCGGCCATGAAGCCGTGGTAGATCACTTTGGGCGGATGCTTGGCCAGGAACGGATCGCGCGCCGCGGCCTGGGCCACGAAGGCCTCGATCTCGGCGCGCGCGGCCTCCAGGCTCTGGCCCGGATAGACCGCCACGCGCATGTCGAAGGTGCACCAGGCCGGCACGCTGGACGGCCAGTCGCCGCCGGCGATCTTGCCGAGGTTGAAGCGGATGGGGTGAGGGTGGTCGCAGAAGTGGCGGTGGTCGCACTTGTTGGCGTTCCAGCGCGTCTCCAGCTCGTCCAGCGCCTGGATCAGGAAGATCGCCTTCTGGATGGCATTGGCGCCCGCGCCGGTGAAGGCGGCCGAGGCGTGCTGGGGGTCGCCTTCGACCTGCACCTGGAACCACATCGGCCCGACCTGGGCGCGCATCAGCATGGGCAGCAGCGGCTCCGGAATGAAGGCGGCGTCGGCGCGATAGCCGCGCGCCAGGCAGGCCAGGGCGCCGTTGCCGGTGCATTCCTCTTCCACCACCGATTGCAGGAACACGTCGCCGGCCGGCGCCAGGCCGATCGCGGCCAGCGCGTCCATGGCCGACAGGCAGGCGACCAGGCCGGATTTCATGTCGCCGGCGCCGCGGCCGTGCATCCAGCCGTCGACGATGGCGGGGTCGTACGGGTCGCGGCTCCATTGCGCCAGCGGGCCGACCGGCACCACGTCGATGTGGCCGTTCAGGATCAGCGAGCGGCCTTTCAGGCTGCGGGCGCGGTGCGCGCCGACCACGTTGTAGGCGTTGTCATAGGACACCGCCACCGGCGAAAAACCCGGCAGGTGGCGGATGGCCTCGACGTCGATGCGCCAGCGGTCCACGGCGTAGCCGCGTTCGGCGTAGCGCGCCGCCATGAAATCCTGCGCGGTGGCTTCTTCGCCGCGCTGCGACGGCAGGCGCACCAGTTGCGCGGTCAATTCGGTCTGGGCCGCGAAGCCCGCGTCCACGGCTTGGAGGATGCGCTGGCGCAGCGCCGGGGTCAGTTCTGGCATGGATGTGCTCGAGGTTGACAGGGAACCCGGCCATGCTAGGGAAAATTGGATTGGTGAAAAATAGCCAATCCGGGTTATTTGATATAGCCACTTTGTGGCCCGCCGCGCGGGAGGCGGAAAACCCTAGCCCGCCAGCAGCGCCTGCAGCTTTTCCTTCAGCGAGGTGGCCCGTTCCGGCGCCCGCGCCAGCCCCGAGCGGACGAAGGCCTGGGCGCGTTCCGTATCGCCCAGGTGCAGCGCGATGCGCGCCAGGTTGAGCGTCCTGGCGGGATGGAGCTCGTCGGGATCGGTCTGCCGCAACAGCCGCTCGCAGCTGGCGGGGTAGGCGTCGTGGTCGGCGAAGAAGGCATGGCCCTGGCGCGCCCATTCGCTGACGATGAACGCGACGTTCTCCTCGGCGCTGGCCGCGTCGGGGCCATAGGCCCAGCCGAAGGCGGCGCCCGGCGGCGGCTCGATGCGCTCGCGGAACACGCAATGCGATTCCTCGATCTCGGCCGGCGGCACGAAGGCGCCGCCCTCGCAGGGCAGGAAGTCGTAATGCGCGCCCAGGTTCAGGTAGCAGGCCTTGCCGCCGCTGGCGCCCTGCACGTTGAAGACGTGCGCGATGGGGCCGCGGATGCGCCGCAGGGTCTGGCCCGAGCCCTCGAAGCCTTCGGCCTTGAGCACGGGGTACAGATGCTTGGTCAGGAGCTTGAGAAACGCGGTCCGGGTCATGGCGGCCATTGCGGGGCGGGGTATCGGGGCCACCATTGAACCGTGGGCGGGCGCCGCGTGTGCGGCAAATCGTGACTTGTGAAACCGAAGGTGGCGCGCCCGGGCATGCGGATTGCTGCGCGCCCGGCGCGGCCGGCGGATTGGCGCGGACGCCCGTCGGCGCGACAATAGGCCCGAGGCGGCAAACCCATACAGCGAACGGGGCGGCGGTCGGGCCCCGAAGGAGAGCGGCATCATGGCGACGCGAACCATCTGGAAAGGGGCGATTTCGTTCGGGCTGGTGCACATCCCGGTGGGCCTGCACACGGCCACGATCGAGTCGGGCGTGGACTTCGACTGGCTCGACAAGCGCTCGATGGATCCGGTTGGCTACAAGCGCATCAACAAGCGCACCGGCAAGGAAATCGACAAGGACAACATCGTCAAGGGCGTGGAATACGAGGACGGCCAGTACGTCATCATCTCCCCCGACGAGATCAGCGGCGCCTATCCGCGCACCACGCAGACCATCGAGATCCGGCAGTTCGTCGACGCCGGCGAGGTGCCGTTCGTGTACCTGGAGCGGCCGTACTACCTGGCGCCGATCGACAAGGGGCAGAAGGTCTACGCGCTGTTGCGCGACACGCTGGCCAAGAGCGGCAAGATCGGCATCGCCAAGGTGGTGATCCAGACCAAGCAGCACCTGGCCGCGCTGATCCCGGCGGGCGACGCGCTGGTGCTGAACCTGATGCGCTGGGGCGACGAGGTCAAGGCCGCCGACGACCTGGACCTGCCCAAGTCCGGCGCCAAGGCCACGTCGCCCAGCGCCAGCGAACTGAAGATGGCGCGCATGCTGGTGGACGACATGTCCGGCCATTGGGACCCGGAACAATACAAGGATGAATTCAAGGCCGCCGTCATGGACCTGGTGGCGCGCAAGGTCAAGGCGGGCAAGACCGAGACGGTGATCGAGCCGCGGGAGGAATCGCCCGCCTATGCCGATAACGTCATCGACCTGACCGAATTGCTGCAGCGCAGCCTGAAGGGGCGCGCGCCGGGCAAGGCGTCGAACGGCGGCGGGTCTCGGACGGCGGCCAGGAAGACCGCGAGGAAGGCGGCAACCAAGGCGGCTACCAAAGCGACCCACAAGACGACCACGAAGGCAACCACGAAGGCAACCACTAAGGCAACCACGAAGGCCGCGAACGGCAAGGCCGGCACGTCGGCCAAAACCCGCAAGGCGGCCTGACCATGGCCGACACCCTGGCGAAATACCGCGCCAAGCGCGACTTCAAGGTGACGTCGGAACCGGCGGAAGGCGGCCAGGCCAATGATGCCGCGCGCGCCTTCGTGATTCAGAAGCACTGGGCCAGCCACCTGCATTACGACTTCCGGCTGGAACTGGACGGCGCGATGAAGAGCTGGGCCGTGCCCAAGGGGCCCAGTTTCGACCCGTCGGTCAAGCGCATGGCGGTGCAGGTCGAAGACCATCCCATCGCCTACAACCGCTTCGAGGGCGAGATACCGAAAGGCCAGTACGGCGCCGGCAAGGTCATCATCTGGGACCGGGGCACCTGGACGCCGGTGGGCGACCCGGCCGACGGCTACCGGCGCGGCCATCTCAAGTTCGACTTGCACGGGGTCAAGCTGCGCGGGCGCTGGGCGCTGATTCGCATGAAGGGGCGGGGATCCGAGAAGCAGCCGCCCTGGCTGCTGGTGAAGGACCGTGATGCCGCCGCCCGCGCCGAAAGCGAATTCAGCGTGGTCGATGAGCAGCCCGACAGCGTGGCGTCGACGCCGACTGCGCGGGCCCGCCGGGTGCCCGCGGCGGCGTCGGCGGCGTTGCCGGATCCGGCCGCCTCGCCGTCGCCCGAGGCGCGCGAACCGCGCTTGCCCGGCGTGGCGGCGGCCTTGCCCGACCGGCTCAAGCCGCAACTGGCCACGCTGGTCGAAGGCGTGCCGCGCCAGGCCGACCCGGATTGGCTCTACGAAATGAAGTTCGACGGCTACCGGCTGCTGGCGCGGCTGGACCACGGCGAGGTGCGCCTGTACACGCGCAACGGCCACGACTGGGCGCCGAAGCTGCCGCATCTGGTGGCGGCGCTGCGGCGCATGCCGTTGGAAACCGCGTGGCTGGATGGCGAGATCGTGATGCTGGCCGACAACGGCGCGCCCAGCTTCCAGGCCTTGCAGAACGCCTTCGACGGCGAACGCACCGGCGCCATCCTGTTCTATGCGTTCGACCTGCCTTATGTCACCGGCCGCGACCTGCGCGGCGAGCCGCTGCGCGTGCGCCGCGCGGTGCTGGCGCGGGTGATGGATGCCGCCGGCGGCGACCCGCTGCGTTTGAGCGACGCGTTCGACGCGGCGCCGGCCGACCTGGTGGCGTCGGCCTGCAGGATGGGGCTGGAGGGCATCATCGCCAAGCGCCTGTCCTCGCCGTATGTCTCGCGCCGCAGCGACAACTGGATCAAGCTCAAGTGCGCGCGGCGCCAGGAATTCGTCGTGGTCGGCTATACCGATCCGCAAGGCGCGCGGGTGGGGCTGGGGGCGTTGCTGCTGGCGTATCACGACGAGGCCGGCCGGCTGGTGTACGCCGGCAAGGTCGGCACCGGGTTCGATGACGCCGGCCTGGCCGCGCTGCGGGAACGGTTGCAAGCGCTGGAGACGCGCCAGGCCAGCGTCAAGGCCGGGGGCGGCGGGCGCGGCACGCATTGGGTGCGGCCCGAACTGGTGGCGGAAGTGTCGTTTGGCGAATGGACGGAATCGGGCCACGTGCGCCACTCCGTGTTCCGCGGGCTGCGCACCGACAAGCCGGCGCGGGCGATTACCAGGGAGGTGGCGATGACCGCTGGAAAGACCCCAGGCAAGACGACCGCCAAGGCCGCGGCAAAGCCCCCACGCCAGGCCGCGAAGACCGCTACCGCCGCCGGCAAGCTGACCCACCCCGAACGCGTCATCGACCCGTCCACCGGTCTGACCAAGCTGGACCTGGCCCGCTACTACGGCCTGGTGGCGCCGATGCTGCTGCGCCATCTGAAGGACCGCCCGGTGTCGTTCCTGCGCGCGCCGGCCGGCATCGAGGGCGAATTCTTCTTCCAGAAGCACCTGGAGGCGCCGATGCCGGGCGTGAAGCCGCTGCCGCAGGCCCTGGATCCGGACCATCCGCCCCTGATGGAAGTGCCGACGCCACAGGCAATCATGTCGGCCGCGCAGATGAACGTGGTGGAGTTCCACACCTGGAACGCGGTCAAGCGCGCCATCGGCAAGCCCGACCGCATGGTGTTCGACCTGGATCCGGGCGAGGGCGTGACCTGGGATGCGGTGCGGCGCAGCGCGCAGTTGCTGCGCGTGCTGCTGACCGAGATCGGCCTGGCGTGCTGGCTCAAGACCAGCGGCGGCAAGGGGCTGCACGTGGTGGTGCCGCTGCGCCGGCAACATGATTGGGATACGGTCAAGGCGTTCTCGCAGGCCATCGTGCAGCATCTGGCGCGCACCCTGCCGCAGGTGTTCGTGGCCAAGAGCGGGCCGAAGAACCGGGTCGGCCGGATCTTCGCCGATTACCTGCGCAACGGCTTCGGCGCCACCACGGTGGCGGCCTGGTCGGCGCGCGCGCGGCCGGGAATGGGGGTGTCGGTGCCGCTGGCGTGGGAGGAACTGGACGCGGTCCGGGCCAGCGACCAGTGGACCATCGCCAATATCCATGAACGCCTGGATGTGGGCGACACCCCGTGGGACGACTACGCGCCGCAGGCCATCGCCGGCGCCATGCGGGCGATGGACTTCAAACCCGGCGGATAGCCCGCGGACACGGCGGCGTCAGTCGTCGCCGGCCCCTGCCAGCGCGCCGGCTGCCCGCTCGCGCGTGCCGATGCGGAACACCTGCGCCACGATGCCCATGGCGACGATGACGCCGGCCAGGATCGAGGTGTAGACCACTTCGTTGCGGTAGGTGCCCTCGATCACCATGGTGACGAGCGCGGCGATGATGCAGACGATCACCGCGTACGTCAGCCACGGGAACAGCCACATCTTGAACTCCAGCCGCACGCCGCGGGCCTGCAGGCGCTGGCGCATGCGCAGTTGCGAGCAGGCGATCGCCAGATAGACGAACAGCGCGATGGTGCCGGTGGCCTGCATCAGCACGTCGTACACATCCATCTTCGAGGTCGCCATCATCCACACGGCGGCGAAGGCGAACACGCTGGAGATGATGACGCCGACATAGGGCGTGCCGGTCTTGCGTCCGGTGATCTGCATCACGCGGTGGGCGTCGCCGCGCCGGGCCAGCGAATAGAGCATGCGCGAGGCGGTGTAGAGCGCCGAGTTGAAGCAGCTGCACACCGAGGTCAGCACGATGAAGTTGACGATCAGCTGCGCGTGCGGAATGCCCAGCGCGTCCAGCGCGACGTTGTAGGTGCCCTGGGTCGGCTCGGTCAGGCCCGGGGCGTTGTACGGCACCAGGCAGACCACGATGAAGATCGAGCCGACGTAGAACAGGCAGATGCGCCACACCACCGAGCGCGTGGTCCGGATGATCTCGCGGCCCGGGTCGGCCGATTCCGCGGCGGCGACGGTGACGATCTCGGCGCCGATGAAGGCGAACATCACGCCCAGCAGGGCCACCACCACGGACTTGGGACCGTTGGGCATGAAGCCCTGGCTGGTCAGGTGGCTCCAGCCGTTGGCCTCGCCCCATGGCCACAGGTGCGCCAGCGCCAGGCTGCCCATCACCAGGAACAGCACGATGGCCACGACCTTGATGAGCGCGAACCAGAATTCGAATTCGCCGTAGTTGCGCACGTTGAGGAAGTTGACGATCAATAGCGATACCGTCACCAGCAGCGCGTAGCCCCAGGCCGGCGCCATCGGGAACCAGCCGTGCAGGATCTGCCCGGCGACGTAGGCCTCCCAGCCCATCAGCAGGGCCCAGAAGTACCAGTAGAGCCAGCCGATGGTGAAGCCGGCCCAGCGCCCGATGGCGCGGTCGGCGTAGGTCGAGAACGAGCCGGTGTCCGGCTGCGCGACGGCCATTTCGCCCAGCATGCGCATGGCCAGGATGACCAGCACGCCGCCGCCGATATAGGCCAGGATGACGGCCGGGCCGGCCAGGGCGATCTGCTTGCCGGAACCCACGAACAGCGCGGCGCCGATGACGCCGGCGATGGACATCATCGTGAGATGGCGGGACTTCAGGCCGCCCTTGAGTTCGGTATTGGGGGTGTTCTCCAACTGCTTCTCCTCTCCAGATGCGCGGGGGCCATGGCGTGTTCGCCATCGGAATGGAAAAGAGGCATGTCCCCTGCCGGTTTATCGCTTTTTGGTCTTGAGGCTACGAGGATACGCGCGCGGCGGCGATCGTTGGCGCCTGTGCCATGTCCTGTTGCAAGTGCCAGGTTTTGTTGCCGGGGCCGCGGCCATGGATGCAAAAAATCGGACGAGCGGCCTTGCGCGGGGCCGCGCGTCAAGGGCGCGTGGTCAGCGCGCCAAGCCCGACAGGGAGAGATCGAAATCGAACGGCAGCCGTTCCGTCTTGCCGGGACCCAGGACCTCCAACCGGGCGATCCGGCCTTGGAAGAAGGCCGCCAGTTGTGTCCCGCCGGCAGCGCCGGTCAGGCCGATGCGGCCGACCTCGCGCAGCAGTCCGCCCGTTGCGTCGGTGGCGTTCAGGATCGGGTCCTGGCCGGCATACGGCAGCCGCGCGGGATCCAGCAGCGCCAGGTTGTCGTTGACCGCGGCGCCCGGCGGCAGCGCGTCCAGCGGCAGCGCCTGGCGCTCGATCGTGGCCATGCGCAGCACCGACAGCCGGCCTTTCGCGCGCACGGGCATCACCGGAAAGCGGCGCGGATCGAAGGCAAAGCCGTCCTGCACGCGCTCATAGGCTTCGCCTTCGCGCACGTCGATCGGCTGGCCGCGGGCATCCAGGAAGGTGATGGTGGCGTCCGCCAGGCCGAAGCGCGCGGCGGCGGGAATGAAGCGATCGCTCAGCACGTCGGGATAGCCGAAGCGGATGACCGGCCTGTCGTCGCGCCGCACCAGGGCCACCGATACGCTGGCGGCCATGGCCCGCGGCTCGATGTCGGGCCGCAGCCTGGGCGTGTCGTGGTCGTAGGCCGAGCCAGCCAGCGTGAGCGGGGTCAGGCCGACGCCCTCCAGGGTCTGTCCGAGCGGCAGCACCGAGGCCGACAGCCGCCGCGTCAGCGTGGGGCCGCCGGGCACCAGCAGTGTGACGCGCACGCTGGCGATCCTGCCCTTGAAGCCGAAGCGGGCCTCCAGCTGGCCGTTGGCGTCCTTGAAGCCCGCCTTGGCCAGCAGGGTGGCGGTGTCGGGCACGGTGAGCTGGCCCGCGGCCGCCTGCGCGCTCAGTTGGTCGAACTGGCGCAGGCCGCGCGCGAGCTGGTCGCGCGTGCCCCACAGGCGCAGGGGATTGAACAGCACCTGGCCCGCGGCGTCGCGCGCCTCGATGATGACGGCGTCGCTGCTGAAGCCGCGCGGCGCGCCGCCGTCGTGCTGCGTGACGCCGATCGTCACGCTGTGGTCGTCCATGGCCTGCAGCGTGAAGGCATAGTCGCCCAGCCGGCGCGTCTGGCCCCGCGCGGCGCGGGTGAAATCGGCATGCGGGGTGGCCTTGGGCAGCGCGATGCGCAGCTCGCCATCGAGCGATTCCGGCAGGCCGCGCCGGCCGTCGGGTTGCGAGAGCGTCAGCAACTGCCCCTGCTGCTGCACCGAGATGGCGACGCCGGCGCCGGCGGGCTGGCGGGTGGGGACCACGCTGCCATCCAGGAAGCGGATCGCCGACCAGTCGAAGGCGTGCGGATAGGGCAGGTCGAACGGCGCGACCACGCCGATGTCGCCGCGTTCGTTCAGGACCCCGATCACGCCCGTGGCGTAGACATCCGCCAGGCGGGCGGCGTCGGCATAGTCTCCAAGGACATCCAGCCGCGAGGTGGCGTGCACGGTCTGCGCCGGCGGTTCGCGCAGCATGTCTTCGCTGCGCCGCTGCTGGTGCAGGATGAACAGCATCTCGCTCAGGGCGCGGCGGGTGGGCGCGTCGGCGACGGCGGCGATGCGGGCCATGCGCGCGTCGTCGACCACCACCGTCGGCGCGGCGGGGGCGCTGTGGGCGGCGGGGGCCAGCCCCAGGCTGGCACTAACAAGCAAGGTGGCGACGGACGGATAGAGGCGGGTCACGATGGACGGACGTTGGTCGAAAATCTGGTCATCGTAGCGGCAAGCAGGGCCGATGCGAATACGGCATGTTTGGGGGCCGTGTCGCGGTTTATGGGCCGAAGACTCTCGTCTATGGACTCCTTAGACTGTACGAGCCTCCGTCGGCCTTGTCCCAATTCAACTTGGGTAGCGGGGGCTTTGTACTTTTTGTATCATTTGCCCGGCTTTCAATTTCAACCATAGGCTGATTCCGCAGTCCGGCTTGCGAGACGATCACGCTGCAAGCCGACGGGTCGGTAGAGGAACGTAGTCAATGTTCGCAACCAAGCAAATTATCGTGGTCTATCCGGCGAATTATGAGGATCTCGCCATTACCCTGCAACACGAGTTGACGAAAGTTGATGGCTTGGATAGCGCGGCCTGGACCGTCGAGCATTACCAGCAGTCGGCACCGGCGCTGTCGGGTCGCAGTTTTGTGATCTTCATCGGAAATTCGGAAGAGAACCGCTATTCCAAATTCTATTTGGAATCAATGCCAAAAATCGTCAACTTAAAAGGGGCCTGCTTTACCCGCGACGGAAGCAAGGCGATCGTTTTCGGGGAGGGTCAGATCGAGCAGCGTGCGGCTTTCGAAAAACTCAAAAGTGAATTGGGCTATGGCCCACGCGTGGGCGGAATAATTGGTGCTGCGGTCGGCAGCGGGTTTCTTACCGCGGCTCCTTTAGCCGTGGGCGGAGTATTCGGTGTTTTGGGCTTCTTGGGTTATCGAGCCGCCAAGTATTTCAAAGGGGAAAGTGACGCGAAGAAGCTCCGTCATGAGCAGACGAAACTAGCGATTTATAGTTTTCTGTTGACGGAACTGGACGACTGGCTTGGCGCGCCGGAGCAATAGGCATGAGTACTTTCGCTGACGCCTATCGCCGCGCCAGTAGAGATAGCGCTGGAGTTTCAGGCGCATTGGAATCGGCAGACTTCATCAATGAGGTAGAGATCGCTATCGGCATGGCCACAGACGCTTTGGCGAAAGAGGCCGGACGCCGTGCCAACGTTGGCGTCGACTACGTCAAAGGGAACCTTGCCGAAGTCTGGCACGCCGAAACGCTGAATGTTTCGGCGGTGGCGAAGCGAGCGGATGATGTGTTCGCCTGCGCCGTAGGCACCAATAAAACCGGCCAAGACGTACTCTACGGTAGCGCGTCAGGCACTTCCCAAGCAGAGTTGAAGTACTACAAGACGGCCGAGGAGACAGCTAGGCAACTAGGCAACCCCGCCTATTCCAGCGGCGATAAGATCGTGCCGTCGGACCAGCTTGATGGCGTTATTGCGGAATCGATGAAACAGGCGGAGCGCAATCGGGAAGGCCGTCCTGATGTGGCGGCAGCGTATCAGAACACTGCTGACAGCGTGAGCGACCGCCTCGAAGTGGGGGGGGGGGCTTCATCCAAGCCGCTGAGCGAGGCTGACGCAAAAGGAATGGCCACCGACTTCAAGCGCGACGGAAAAATTGATCCTGAAGACTACGGTCTGAATACCGAGGGTTTTGTCGAGTGGTCCGATATCTTCAGAGAGTCTGGAAGCGCGGTGCTCAACGCGGCTGCGTTCTCTGCGGCGGTGACGGCCGCGCCGCATGTTCACGCGATTCTGGCCCATTACCTGAAATCTGGTGAGTTCGATCCCGCGCTCATGCGCGAGGGCGCCAGTCAGGTGTTTTCTAGTGCTGGAGCCGCCGCGGTGCGGGGCGGCCTGGCGGCCGTTATTACGGGTTCCTGCAAAGCGGGTTTGATGGGGCGGTCCCTTAAAAGCGTGTCACCTACTGCTGTCGGCATGGCAACGGCCATGGCGCTCAATTCCATCGAAAATACCTGGCGCTACGCGCAAGGTGAGATTTCCGGAAAAGAACTGGCTTTCCTCTCATCGAGGGATGCGGTAGCGCTTATCGCCGGCGGGGGGGCTTTGCGGTGCTGGGGCAGATGATCATCCCCATTCCGGTCTTCGGGGCCTTGTTGGGAAACCTCGTGGGCTCCACGCTGGGTTCGATGGGGGTCAACTATGCTAATAGCAAAGTACTCGGGATCTGCGTCGAATCGGGCTGGACATTCTTTGGACTGGTGGAGCAATCCTACTCTGTGCCGGAGGAGGTGCTAAAAAGCGCTGGCTTCGATATTTTCGCGCGCAAAGTCTTTGCGTCGTCAGCGTTCAATACCCCTCGTTTCAAGCTACAGCCCTTTGCGCCAGATTCCGTGGGTTTCACCCTGCTGAGACGCGGCGTCATCGGGTTCAACACGGTTGGCTACCTGTAGAGGTTTTGCCAAGGACGGGCTGGGCTGGACGCTGGGCGGCTACACCCAGAAGATCGTGGTGCGCGAGCGCTACGTGCTGCGCGTCAGCCATCCCGCCGGGCAACTGGCCGCGGTGGCGCCGCTGCTGTGCGCCGGCTCACCACCTATTCGCCGCTGTGCCACTGGAACGCCGGGCCCGGCAAGAGGGCGGGCGCGCCGGCCACGCCGCATCCCTTGCCGAACGTGTTCAACTTCATCATGAAGCGCCGCTCGCTGGCCGGCTCGATGATCGGCGGCATTCCCGAGACGCGGGAGATGCTGGACTTCTGTGCCCGGCACGGCATCGTCGCCGACATCGAAATGGTGCGCGCCGACGAAATCCTCGCCGCCTACGAGCGCATGCTCAAGGGCGACGTCAGGTACCGCTTGGTGATCGACAACGCCACGCTGGCGGGCTGATGCGGATACCGGCGCCGGGCAGGCGGCGCCCGCGCCCACAGGCATGGGTATGGCGCTTGCTGCAAGGCGCGGATCGAGCCGCATCGGCTTGCGCCGGGCGAGCCGGCGCGCACCAGGAGATATCCATGCCCAGCAAGAAACCCAGCAAGGCGAAGGCGCCGGCTCCCGTCGACACCGCGTTCCACAACACGGACAGCGGGCCCGCCGCCCCGCCAGCGGCCGGCGCCGGCGCGCCGGCAATGCAGCGCGCCGCCGCGGTGGCCGCCACCGCGCAGGCGCTGCCGCGCAACCCCCATAAAGAGAGTGAATACGGCGAGGCGGGCGCGCGTTGTCCCTACCAGGGGGCGCAGGCTGCCGCGCCGGACGCCTCGGTGGGGGCCAGTTCCCTGTCCGAGCGCCAGCACACCCCCAAGACGGGCGAGCCCGCCGAGCCGGGGGTGAACGCGGTGGGCGGCGAACTGGCGCGGGTGCGCTCCGACGCGCAGGGGCAGGCGCTCACCACCAACCAGGGCGTGCCGGTGAGCGACAACCAGCACTCGCTCAAAGCCGGCCTGCGCGGCCCCGCCTTGCTCAAGGATTTCATTCTGCGTGAAAAAATTACGCACTTCGACCATGAACGCATCCCGGAACGCATCGTCCACGCGCGCGGCTCGGCGGCCCATGGCTACTTCGAATGCTACGAGTCGCTGGCGCCGCTGACGCGCGCCTCGCTGTTCGCGAAAAAGGGCAAGCGCACGCCGGTATTCGTGCGCTTCTCGACGGTGGCGGGCGAGCGCGGGTCCAAGGACACGGCGCGCGACGTGCGCGGCTTCGCGGTCAAGTTCTACACGGATGAGGGCAACTGGGACCTGGTGGGCAACAACATGCCCGTGTTCTTCATCCAGGACGCCATGAAGTTCCCGGACCTGGTGCATGCGGTCAAGCCCGAGCCGCATCACGGCATGCCGCAGGCGGCCTCGGCGCACGATACCTTCTGGGACTTCGTGTCGTTGATGCCGGAATCGACTCACATGCTGATGTGGCTGATGTCGGACCGCGCCATTCCGCGCAGCTACCGCATGATGCAAGGCTTTGGCGTGCACACCTTTCGTTTCGTCAATGAGCAGGGCGAGTCGCGGCTGGTGAAGTTCCACTGGAATCCGGTGGCGGGCACGCATTCCCAGGTGTGGGACGAAGCGGTGAAGGTGTCGGGCGCCGATCCGGACTTCCACCGCCGCGACCTGTGGGAGGCGATCGACGCCGGCAACGGCCCGCAATGGGAACTGGGCGTGCAGGTCTTCACGGAGGAAGAGGCGGAGCGTTTCAGTTTCGACGTGCTCGATGCCACCAAGATCGTGCCGGAGGAACTGGTGCCGGTGCGCCCGATCGGGCGCATGGTGCTGGATCGCAATCCGGACAATTTCTTCGCGGAAACCGAACAGGTGGCGTTCTGTACGGCGCATGTGGTGCCGGGCGTGGATTTCACCAATGATCCCTTGTTGGCCGGGCGCATCCATTCCTACGTGGACGCGCAGATTTCGCGGCTGGGCGGACCCAATTTCCACGAACTGCCGATCAATGCGCCGCTGGCGCCGGTGCACAACAACCAGCGCGACGGCATGCACCGGCAGGCGGTGCATCGCGGGCGCGTGGCCTATGAGCCCAATTCGCTCGGCGGCGGCTGTCCGTTCCAGGCGGGCATGGAAGGCTATGTGTCGTTTCCCGAGCCGGTCGCCGGCGACGAGCTGCGCGGCCATCCGGAACGGTTTGCGGAGCATTACAACCAGGCCACCCTGTTCTACGACAGCCAGACCGACTGGGAGCGGCGGCACCTGACGGGCGCCTTCGTCTTCGAGCTGAGCAAGGTCACGGTGGCGGCCATCCGCCAGCGCATGGTGGCGTCGCTGCGCAACGTGTCCGAGGAACTGGCGCAGACGGTCGCCGACGGGCTGGGCATGGCGCTGCCGGAACCCCTGCCGCGGGCGCTGCGCGAGGTGCCGCGGCCAGAGGTGGCGCAATCGCCGTCGCTGTCATTGAGCGCGCGGCCGGGGCAGGTAGGCGTGGCCACGCGCAAGGTCGCCATCCTGGTGGCCGAAGGCGTGGACGGCGCAGCCGTCTCCAAGGTGGCGCAGGCCCTGATCAAGGCTGGCGTGGTGGTGCGCCTGGTGGGGCAGCGCATCGGTCCGGTGGCCACGGCCGACGGCGGCGCGCTGGATGCGGACGCATCGCTGGACAACCAGCCTTCCGCCGTGTTCGATGGCGCCGTGGTGCCCGGCGGGGCCACGGCGCTCGAGCGTTGGCGCCAGGATGGACGCGCGCTGGAATTCGTGCGCGACACCTACCGCCATGGCAAGACCCTGCTGGCGCTGGGCGAAGGCGCGGGCCTGCTGCAGGCCGCGGGCATCGACCCGGCGGCCGACGACGAGGGACTGGTGGCGGGCGATGCGCCGGCCGCGGCCGCGGCCGCGTTCATCCAGTCGTTGGCGCGGCACCGCCATCCGGCGCGGGAGACCACGCCGACTCGCGTCTGACCGACACGCGCAGCGCCGTGGCGAAGCCGCCTTCGACCCGGGAATACGGCCGGGCGCTGGTGGTGACGCGCGGTAGCGCCGACCAGGCGATCGTGCAGCCGGCCCGCGCCATCCGGTCCACCAGGGCCTGATCTTCGCTGCAGGGCAACGGCGCGAAGCCACCCACGCGGCGGTAGGCCTGGGCGGCGACGCCGAGGTTGGCGCCGTGCACGTGGCGGTGCCCATCCCGGTCCTGGTAGCGCGAGGCAAAGCGGCGCTGGGCGGCATGGGCGCGCGGCCCATGGGCGGCCCAGCCCGACACCCCGACCGTGCCGCACACCACTTCCGCATCCAGGGACAACTGGTCCACCAGCCAGCGTGGCGATACCACGGTGTCCGCGTCGGTATGCGAGAGCCAGCGCGCGCCGCCGTCCAGCAGCAGCTGGGAACCGGCCGCGCGGGCGGCGCCGACGTTGCGCGCGCTGATGGCCAGGCACTGCACCGGCCAGGCGGCGGCGAGCCGGGCGGTGGCGTCGCGGCAATGGTCCAGCACGACCACGATCCGCACCGGCTCGGCCCGCAGCAGCGGGTGCCGCGCGGCCTCGGTGACCGCGCGCAGGCAGGCCGCGATATAGCGCTCTTCGTCATGCGCGGGAATGCAGATGCCGATCATTGGGGGTGTCCTTGGGCTGGATGCAGGGTCCAGGCATCGAGCCGGAAGGCGGGTTCCTGGTGGCTGAACAGCGGGCGGGCGCCGGGCAGCGCGGCGAAGGCGCCGTGCAGCGCGTCCGTCTGCTGGCGCCGGTCGTCGAATTGCCCGCGCCAGTGGCAGGCGATGAGCTCGGCGCCGGGCCGCAGGCTGGCGCTGGTGCGCGCCAGAAAGCGCGTCAAGGCGTCGTCGTCCAGGTAGTAGGCCATTTCCGATACGACCATCAGGTCGAATCCGCCCGGCGGAATCGCTGGCCAGGCGTCGGGCAGCCGCAAGGCCAGCGTCTCGACGCCCGCCATATGGCCGGCCTGCATGAGTTGGCGGCAGCGGTCGATGGCGGTGGCGGCCAGGTCCACGGCGGTGACGCGGTGGCAACGGCTGGCCAGCGCCAGCGTCATGGCGCCACTGCCGCAGCCGGCCTCCAGCGCGTGGTCATAGTGGGCCCGCCCCAGGCTGGCCAGCAGCAGGGCGCGCTTGCGGCGTTCGTACCAGGCGCCGCGCACGTTCCACGGATCGTCGCAGGCGCGATACAAGGCTTCGAAATGGCGGGCTACAGCGTCCATGTGGATTGCCCGGCTTGGGCCACCGCCGCGCCGTGCGCGGCCTGGTCGCGTTCGGCGTGGCTTTGGCGGATGTAGAGCGGCAGGTCGGCCATCGCCTGGGCGACGGCCGGATCCTTGCACAGGGGGCCGGCGCCGAGCGCGCGGCCGGCGCGCGCCAGGAGGTCGTCGGCCGCCGCCTCGACCGCCAGGCGGGCACGCGCCGTGGCCAGCGCGCAGCTGTCCAGCGGGTCCGCGTCGATGGCCGCGGCCGCCGAGCGCAGCGCCCAGCGCGCCTGGCACAGCGCCACGTCGGCCGCGCCCAGGTGCGCCAGGCGGAACGGGTCGAGCGGCGGACGCGCCGCGCTGGCCTGCAGGCGCTGGAAAATCCGGGTCAGGCCGCCGTACCAGCAGGCGGCCACGCCCGCGCCGCCATGCAGGAAGCCGGGGCGGTTCACATACTGCCCGGGTGCGCCGAGCGGCATGCCCACAGCGTGCTGGAACGACACCGCGACCGTCGCGCTGTCGCGCATGGCCGGCGCGAACCAGGGATCCGGCAGCAGGCGCACGCCCGGTTGCGCCAGCGCGACCGAGGCCAGCCATGGCGCGCCCGCCGGGGTCCAGCCGCTGACGACGGCGTGGCTCGATCCGGCGGCGCCCGAGCACCAGGCCTTGACGCCCGTCAGGTCGAGCCGGCCGTCGCCCTGGGGGCGTCAGCGTGACCCGGTGCTGCGGCGGTTCGGCGCACCAGACGCCCCAGACACTGTCCGGCGGCGGCGCCGGCGCCCCGAGTTCGGCCAGAATCGCCAGGGCGTCGGCGTGTCCCTCGAAGCGTTTGGCCAGGGACAGGTCGACGGCGGCCACGGCGGCCAGCGCCCGCCACCGCGTCAGCGTGTCGCCGCCGCCGGGCAGGGGCAGGCGGTCGCAGCCGGCCGCCACCAGGGCGCGCATCAGGGCCTCGGACGCGCCGATGGGCGAGGTGGCGCGGGCCAGCACGGCGTGCAGGCCATCGAGACGGAAGCAAGGGGGGGCGCGAAAGCGTAGTCGAGGACATTGGAATGGCCGAGGGTCGGGCCGGCAGTTCAGCAAACCGCATGCCTGGCGCCGGCGGGGGGGG